>NZ_LGDO01000520.1:0-34792 GCF_001279805.1 Streptomyces sp. XY431 | reverse complement strand
CCCCCCCCCGCCCCCCCCCCCCCCCCCCCCCCCCCCCCCCCCCGGGGCCCCCCCCCCCCCCCCCGGCCCCGCCCCCCGCCTCACCGTGGCCGTCACCGGCGCCGCCGGCATGCTCGGCTCGCGCCTCGCCGAACGCCTCACCGCCGACGGCCACCACGTGCGCGGCATCGACCTGCGCCCCGGCCCGGGCGTCGTGGTGGTCGGCGACATCCGCGACCGCACCGCCCTCGACCGCGCCCTGCACGGCGCCGACATCCTGGTCCACGCCGCCGCCGCGCTCCCCAGCTACCCGGACGAGCAGATCCGCTCCATCATCGTCGACGGCACCCGCGCCGTCTTCGCCGCCGCCCGCGCCGCCGGCACCCCCCGCGTGGTGCACATCTCCTCCACCGCCGTCTACGGCCTGCCCCGCCAGGTCCCCACTCCCGAGACCCACCCCCGCGAACCCGTCGACACCTACAGCCGCGCCAAGGCCGCCGCCGAGGAGATCGCCGAACGCCACCGCGCCGACGGCCTGTGCGTCCCGATCCTGCGGCCCAAGACCTTCGTCGGCCCCGGCCGGATGGGCCTGTTCGCGATGCTCTTCGAATGGGCCGAGGAGGGCCGCAACTTCCCCGTGCTCGGCCGGGGCGACGTCCGCACCCAGATGTTCGGCATCGACGACCTGGTGGACGCGGTGGTCACCGTCCTGCACGCCCCCGACCACCTCGCCAATGACACCTACAACCTCGCCGCCGCCGAATTCGGCACCCTGCGCGAGGACTTCCAGGCCGTCCTGGACGCCGCCGGCCACGGCAAGCGCGTCGTCGGCCTGCCCGCCCGGCCCGCCCTCGCCGTCCTCGACACCCTGCAGCGCGCCCGCCTCTCACCCGTCTACGGACGCCTGCTGCACAAGCTCACCGCCGACTCCTACGTCTCCATCGACAAGGCCCGCGACCGGCTCGGCTTCGCCCCCCGGCTCTCCAACCGCGACGCCATCCTGCGCACCTACGACTGGTGGCGCACCGCCCGGCACGAGACCCCGGCCGCCCCGCGCACCGGCGGCCCCGACGCGGGCCGCACCAGCCGCGACCCGTGGAGCCAGGGACTGCTGTCCGCCGTGAAGATCTTCTTCTGAGGAGCGCTCCGCCATGACCTCCCTGAGCGAACAGAGCTCGCAGCACGAGACGGGCCGACCCGCAGGGCCGCCCGAGCCCGCCCGCCGCACCGCCGGGCCCTCCCGCCTGCCCGCACCGCTCGCCCTGCTCCGGCCCGGCCAGTGGCCCAAGAACATCCTGGTCGTCCCGCTGCCCCTGCTCGGCGCCGACCTCGCCTGGGACATGACCGCCCGGATCGCCGTCGCCGTCGGCGCCTTCGTCCTCGCCTCCTCGCTCGTCTACGTCGTCAACGACCTCGCCGACGTCGAACGCGACCGCCGCCACCCCGTCAAACGCCACCGGCCGCTCGCCTCCGGACGGGTCGCCCCACGCACCGCCGTCGGCCTCGCCCTGCTCCTCGCCGCCCTGCTCGTCCCCGTCCTGGCCGTCGCCGGACCGGGCGTCGCCGCACCCGTCCTGCTCTACCTCGGCGTCAACGCCGCCTACAGCTGGCGGCTCAAACACCTCCCGCTGCTGGACGTCTTCGTCGTCGCCACCGGCTTCGTGCTCCGCCTGCTCGGCGGCTACGGGGCCAGCGGCCGCCCGCTCTCCGCCTGGCTGGTCCTTACCGTGCTCACCCTCTGCCTGGTCCTCATCGTCGGCAAACGGCGCCACGAACTCGGCGTCGCCGGCAGCGGCCACCGCCCCGCACTGGTCGGCTACTCCGCGCACTTCCTCGACCTGGTGCTGGTGCTCTGCTCCGGACTCACCGTCGTCGGCTACCTGCTCTACCTGCGCACCGAGTCCGGCTACGAGACCGGCGCCCTGCTCACCGCCCCACTGGCCCTGTTCGCCCTGTTCCGCTACCTGCAGATCGTCGTCGTGCACGCCGAGGGCGGGAACCCCGTGCACACCCTGCTGCGCGACCGGGCCATGCTGGCCACCGCCGCGCTCTGGGCCGCCCTCCTGCTCACCTTCCAACTCACCTGACATACACCACCGTTGACCCCCGGACTTTCCGAACGAGGAGCCATGCCCACCACACCGCTCGTCTCGGTGGTCGTGCCGATGTACAACGACAGCCGCACCGTCGACCTCTGCCTCGGCTCCGTCCTCGCCCAGAGCCACCCCGTGCACGAGGTGATCGTCGTCGACGACGCCAGCACCGACGACTCCGCCGCGCTCGCCGCCGCCCACCCCGTCACCCTGATCCGCGCCGAACGCAACGGCGGCCCCGGCGCCACCCGCAACCTCGGCGTCGAACACGCCACCGGCGACATCGTCTTCTTCCTCGACGCCGACCTCGCGATGCACCCCGACGCCGTCGCCGAAGCCGTCGCGGTCTTCGCCGAACACCCCGAGTACGGTGCCGTGTTCGGAGTCCCCGACAAGGAACCGCTGTTCCCCGAGGGCCCCGTCGGCCAGTACCGCATCCTCCAGTACCACTACTGGCGCAAGAGCGCCGAAGGACTGGTCAGCGGCGGCTTCTACGCCCTCGGCGCCGTCCGCCGCACCGCCTTCCTGGAAGCCGGACCGTTCAACCCGGCACTGCGCCAGACCGAGGAGATCGACCACGCCGAACGGCTCGCCGCCCGCCACCCCATGCTGCTCACCTCGCGCGTCCGCGGCCGGCTCTCCGACGAGAACCGGATCCGCCCGCTGCTGCGCAAGGCCTTCGTGCGCAGCCGGCTGCGGGTGCCGTTCTACCTCGACCGCGGACGCGCGATGCAGGGCATGGAAACCCCCGGCCGGGCCCTCGCCTCGGTGCTCGCCGCGCTCACCCTGCTGAGCCTGCCCCTGATCGCCTGGCAGCCGGCGGCCGCGCTCGCCACCGCTCTGCTGCTCACCGCCTTCGTCCTCACCGACCTCGGGCAGTACCGCTTCGTCCGCCAGGAGCGCGGCTACCGCTTCCTGGTCTTCTTCACCCTCTGCCACCTCCTGCTGAACGCCGTCGTCACCGCCGGACTCGCCGCCGGGGTCGGCCGGTTCGCGGTCAGCCGGGAGTTCCGCCGGATGTACCGGCAGGACGGGGCGCCCGCCGGCGGGCCGGACGGCGAACCGGCCCCGGAACCCACCCGGGCCCGCCGGACCGCCCGCCGGCTGCGCACCTGGTACGGCCGCGCCCTGGTCGGCCTCACCGGGGCCTGGCTGCTCTACGCCTTCTTCCGCTGGTCGGTCAGCGGACGCTGGCACTGGGCGATCCTGTTCGACGCCGTCCCGCCGGTGCTCCTCGTCGCCGTGCCGCTGTTCCTGCTGCTCGCCGCCGCGGGCGCCTGCGGCCCGCGCCGCACCTGGGCGCTCGGACTCGCCCTGCCGCCGCTGCTGCTCGGCCTCACCACCGGCTCCGGCCTCAACTGGCCCGCCCTGTGGCACGGCGAACGGACGGTGCCGCCCGGAGCCCTGCACGTGGTCTCCTTCAACACCCAGTACTGGGCCGCGTCCACCGGAGTCGACCGGCTCTACAGCCTGATTCACCGTCAGAACGCCGATGTGTACCTGTTCCAGGAACACGTGGTCTGGCAGCCCGGCCTCGGCGAGGACGGCTACCGGCGGCTCGACGACGACGCCCGGCTCGCCGCCGAGTTCCCCGGCTACCACATCGCCCGCACCGGCGAACTGCTCACCGTCTCCCGCTACCCGATCGTCGACCAGCGCTCCGTCGGCACCGGCGCCGCCCTCGGGGCCGACGCCTCCTTCAGTCGGATCTTCGCCCGCGACAAGGTGATGCGCACCGACCTCCAGGTCGGCGCCACCGTGCTCAGCGTCTACAACGTGCATGTCACCGTGCCGCTGGCACCCGACCTCGACCCGTTCTCGGGCTTCGACTTCGACTCCTACTTCAAGCGCAAGTTCGCCTGGCGCCAGGAGGAGATCCGCGGCCTGGAGACCGAGCTCAAGGGCAACCCCAACCGCACCCTGGTCGCCGGCGACTTCAACGCCAGCCCCGCGATGCGCGACCTGGACCGGATCCGCTCGCTCGCGGACGACGCGATTCGCGCCAACAATGACTTCCTGCCGCTGAGTTGGAAGTTCTCGGCACCGGCCGGATTCGACTGGGACAGCGCGGTCAACCGCCCCTACCCGCTCTGGCGGCTGGACTGGAGCTTCACCCGGGGCCCGGTGAAGGTCCACCGCTACGACTTCCGGTCCGCCGAAGGCATCTCCGAACACCGGCTGCAGGACCTCTGGCTCTCGCTCTGAACCCCCCGAAAGGACACGACATGGTGCTCAAGGATCTGCGGACCGCCGTCCGCACCGCCTCCGGCGTCGAACTGCTGGAGCGCCTGCCCGCGCTGCGCCGGCCGGTGGACTGGCTCGGCGAGCGGCCGGTGCTGCACGGCCTCACCCTGTGGGCGTTCGGGCTGCGCAAGCCGCTGTTCTGGGACCACGTGGTCACCCCCGAGCCGCGCGCCGAACTCACCGAGGTGCGGGACCTGTTGGAGAAGAACCGCGAGCGCTACGCGGAACGCCTCGCCGGCTTCCTGGAGTTGGGCGACTCGCTGAGCGGCATCCCGCTGCGGGGCACCGCGGCCGGCTCCACCCCCTACTGGAACAACGGCTGGCTGCCGCCGCTGGACGCGCTGTCCCTGTACGGGTTCCTGGCGGAGCTGCGGCCCGCCCGCTACCTGGAGATCGGCTCCGGCAACTCCACCAAGTTCGCCCGCCGGGCGGTCGAGGACCTCGGGCTGGGCACCCGGATCACCTCGATCGACCCGGCCCCGCGCGCCACCGTCGACCGGCTCTGCGACGAGGTGGTCCGCACCCCGCTCCAGCACGCCGACCTCGCGGTGTTCCGCGAGCTGGAGCCGGGCGACATCGTCTTCTTCGACGGGTCGCACCGGCTCCACATGGGCTCGGACGTGGCGGTGTTCTTCTTCGAGGTGCTGCCGGTGCTCAAGCCCGGGGTGATCGTCCACGTGCACGACATCATGCTCCCGGCGGACTACCCGACCTCCTGGCGCTGGCGGCACTACTCCGAGCAGTACCTGCTGGCCGCACTGCTGACGGCCGCGCCGGGACGGTTCGACGTCGAGCTGCCGGACGCCTTCGTGCACGCCGACCCGGAGCTGCGGCGGATCGCCGAGCCGCTGTGGCGCCGGCTCGGGGTCACCGAGCACTACGAGCCGGGGTCGTTCTGGTGGCGCCACACCGGCTGAGCCCGACCCGGGCGGGTGGCTCGGGGGACCGGGAGCGGCCGGCCCCGGGCGGGCGGGGCCGAGCGGCGGCCCGGTCGGCCCAGAGGGCTCAGGACGCCGGGCAGGCGCCGTTGAGGATGTCCTGCTCCAGCGTCCGCAGCTCCGGTCCCGGCTCCAGCCCCAGCTCCTCGACGAGCTGGGTGCGCAGGGTGCGGTAGACGCCGAGCGCCTCCACCGTCCGCCCGGAGCGGTGCAGGGCCTGCATCAGCAGGGCGTGCAGGTGCTCGCGGAACGGGTGCGCGGAGACCAGTTCGAGCAGCTCGCCGACCAGGTCCCCGGGCCGGCCGAGGGCCAGCTCCAGGCGCACCCGCTCCTCGACCGCGCGCAGCCGGTTCTCCTCCAGCCGACGGGCCCAGGACTCCAGCGCCGGGCAGTCCAGGCCCGCCATGGCCGGCCCGGTCCACCGGGCGAGGGCCTGCCGCAGGACGGCGGCCGCCTCGGGGAGGTGGCCGGTGGCGGCCCGCAGCCGGGCGCGGGCGACCTCCTCGTTGAACAGCGTGGCGTCCAGCTCGCCCGGCCCGAGCCGGAGCCGGTAGCCGTTCGGATGGGTCTCGATCACCGGTGGCGCGCCCGCGTCGGCGAACGCGCGGCGCAGCTGGGAGACGCAGATCCGGATCTGCGTCCGGGCGCTGGCCGGTGGCGCCGCGCCCCACAGGTTGTCCACCAGCCGGTCCAGCGGGACGACCCAGTTGGGTGTCAGGGCGAGGGTCGCCAGCACGAGTTGGCTGCGTCGCCCCCCGAGTGGTACCGGCCTTCCGTCGACGTCGACCTGGAGTGGTCCCAGGATATGCACCAGCACAATATGGCCCCCGTTCGTCGCTCTCACCTGCGCCGAAATGGCGCCGCGGAAGCGGAGAAGACTCCGCCGTCCGGGCGCCGGATGGCAGCATGGTATAGACCTTTGAGGGTGTCAAGGGCACTTCAAGGCCGTCGGATGGCCGGATCGGACCCGGTCCGCGCGCCCGCCTCCGGCGGCCCGAGAACCCTTCGGACTGACGAACCGTCAGGAACTGTCGCTCAGCGCGTAGGTGCGGAAGGTGGCGAGCAGGGGCAGCACATCGGTCTTGCTCGGCTCCTCGGTGACGGCCCGCATGGCGTCGATCACCGCGTGCGCGATCACCTTGACCACGCCGAGGTCGTCCCCGGCCGTCTCGCCCCAGGCGCGCAGGGTCCGGGTGAGCAGGGCGCTCATCCGGGCACCGATGTTGGAACTCACCGCGTCGGTGAGTTCGGCGAGTTCCTCGTCGGTCATGCTCGACCGCAGGCCGAAGGCCAGCGCCATCAGCGTGTCGACGGCGTGCTCGCCGTAGCGCGCGACCAGCGCGGCGAGCGGCTGCTCGGTCGGCCCCCCGGCGGCCAGCGCGGCCAGGGCCTCGTCGTCGTCCTTCCAAGCCGCTTCGAGCGCGGCCAGGGCCCGCAGGGCCTCGTCCACCATCAGGCCATCCGTCATGCGGAGAACCGTATTGAGCGTCCGGGGACCGGGGGCGGGGTCGGGCCGGGATCTCACCCGATCGAGCGAAAACGGTGCGGTTCCGCCACCGGGGGCGCAGGGGGCGTGGCGGTGCGGGCCCGGCCGCCTCCGGGCCCTCGGATCAGCCGGCCCCGTGCTCGGCGGTGAAGGCGGCGGCGTCCCAGTCGCCGTGCAGCGCGGGCGCGAGCGCGGCGACCGCGAGCGCGGTGAAGTCCGCCGCCCGGCCCGCGTGTTCGGGCAGTGCGCCGAGCAGCGGCGCACCGGCGGCCGCCCGCGGCAGGTCGGTGAGGTTGCAGCGGTCGGCGAGCCCGGGGGAGTCCGGCCAGGCGCCGACCACCACGCCGAGCAGCGGCAGACCGCGCGCGGCCAGCGCCTCGGCCGTGAGCGCGGTGGTGTTCAGCGTGCCGAGACCGGCCGTCGCCACCAGCAGCACCTCGGCGGGCAGGCCGAGTCCACGCACCGCGCGCGCCTGGTCGGCGAGCGTGCGGCCCTGCTCGTCGTAGCGGACCAGCAGCCCGCCGGCGCCCTCGACCAGCACCAGGTCGTGCCGCTCGGCCAGGGCCGCGACCTCCTTCGCCACGTCCTCGGCCGGCAGGCACGGCAAGCCGGACCGGCGGGCCGCCGTGTCGGGCGCCAAGGGCTCGGGGTAGCGGGCGAGTTCGCGCAGCGTGAGGGCGTCCGGGGTCGGCGCCGCGGGCCCGGCCAGCCGGCGGACCTCCTCGGCGTCGCCCGGCTCGCCGGGGGCGACCCCGGTCTGGCCGGGCTTGAGCACCGCGACCCGCAGACCGGCCCGCAGGGCGCTCGCCGTGACGGCCGCCGTGGTGACGGTCTTGCCGACCTCGGTGCCGGTCCCGGTCACGAAGACGACGCGTCCGCCCGTGGTGCCGTCGGTGTCCCTGCCCGCGTCCCCGCTCATGTCCCCGTCCGTGTCCATGTTCCCGATCCCGATCCCGATCCGGTCCGTCGTGGTGTCGGCCACTGCGCTCACCCGGCGGCGGCCGCCGCCGTGACGGCCCGGGCGATCCGCGCCACGTCCTCGTCACCGGTGATGTACGGCGGCATGGTGTAGACGAGGTCCCGGAACGGGCGCAGCCAGACGCCCTCCCGGGCGGCGGCCTCGGTCGCCGCCGCCATGTCCACCGGGTGGTCCAGCTGCACGACGCCGATCGCGCCGAGCACCCGGACGTCCTTGACGCCCGGCAGCGCGGCGGCGTCCGCCAGGCCCGTGCTCAGCCCGGTACTGATCCGCTTGACCTCGGTCGCCCAGTCCTGCCCGAGCAGCAGGTCGATCGAGGCGTTGGCGACCGCCGCCGCCAGCGGGTTGCCCATGAACGTCGGCCCGTGGGCCAGCACCGGCACCGTGCCGCGGCTGATGCCGTCCGCGATCTCCGCCGTGCACAGGGTGGCCGCCATGGTGAGGTAGCCGCCGGTGAGCGACTTGCCGAGGCACATCACGTCCGGGGCGACACCCGCGTGGTCGGCGGCGAACAGCTCGCCGCTGCGGCCGAAGCCGGTGGCGATCTCGTCGAAGACCAGCAGCACCCCGTGCCGGTCGCACAGTTCGCGCAGCATCCGGAGGTAGGCGGGGGAGTGGAAGCGCATCCCGCCGGCGCCCTGCACCACCGGTTCCACGATCACCGCCGCCAGCTCGCCCGCGTGGCGCTCCACCAGCTCCTCGAAGGCCCGGGCGTAGGCGTCGTCGAGCGGGGCGTCGAAGCCGGCCGGCGGCTCGGCGGCGAACAGCTGGTGGGGCAGCACCCCGCCCCACAGCTGGTGCATGCCGCCCTCCGGGTCGCACACCGACATCGGGTGGAAGGTGTCCCCGTGGTAGCCGCCGCGCCAGGTGAGCAGCCGCCGCTTCTCGGGCCGGCCCACGGACTGCCAGTACTGCAGGCACATCTTCATCGCGACCTCGACGGCCACCGAGCCCGAGTCGGCGAGGAACACGTGCCGCAGCGGCTCCGGGGTGATCTCCACCAGGGTGGCCGCCAGCCGGACGGCGGGCTCGTGGGTGAGCCCGCCGAACATGACGTGGCTCATCCGCCCCAGCTGCCCGCGTACCGCCTCGTCCAGCACCGGGTGCCCGTACCCGTGGATCGCCGCCCACCAGGACGACATGCCGTCCACCAGCTCGCGCCGCCCGCCCGCGACCGGCGCGGCCAGCCGCAGCCGGACGCCGGAGGCGGACTCCACCACGTACGGGGTGGCGGTGCCGGGCATCGGCCCGTACGGGTGCCAGACGTGCGCCCGGTCGAGCGCGATCAGGGTGTCGGTGGACAACTGGGTCATGGGGAGAGGACTTTCCGAGGGATGCGGTCGGGTCCGGTGCGGTCCGGTCCGGTGCGGTCCGGTGCGGGCCGGTCCGGACCGGGACAGGGGGTCAGGCGTTGGGCGCCAGCTCGGTGCCGGCGCCGCGGCGCCGGACCCGCACCAGGTCGGTGCGCACCTCGTCGGCGGCCGTGCCGGCGGCCTGCTCGGTGGCCGGCACGGCGGTCTCGCCGGCGGTCGCCGCCGGCACCGCGTGCCCGTGGCCGCCGCAGGGGCCGCAGCCGCCGCCCGTGCCGCAGCCGCCGACAGCGGCGTCCGCGCCCTCGCCGGGCACCGCGGCCGTGCCGCAGCCGCCGGCCGCCGCCGCGATGTCCGCCCGGTGCCGGGGCAGGGTGCTCTCGCCCATGCCCTCGACCTCGAAGCCGGCGTCCGCGATCATGTCGAGGTCGGTCTGCCCGGCCTGGCCCTCGCTGGTCAGGTAGTCGCCCAGGAAGATGGAGTTGGCGAGGTGCAGGCCCAGCGGCTGCATGCTGCGCAGGTGCACCTCGCGGCCGCCGGCGATCCGCACCTCGGTGTCCGGGTTCACGAACCGCACCATGGCGAGGATCCGCAGGCAGCGCTGCGGCGAGAGGTTCCACTCCTTCGCCAGCGGCGTGCCCTCGAACGGGATCAGGAAGTTCACCGGCACCGAGTCGGAGCCCAGCTCGCGCAGCGCGAAGACCACGTCCACCAGGTCCTCGTCGCTCTCGCCCATGCCCGCGATCAGGCCCGAGCAGGCCGACAGGCCGGCGCCGTGCGCCTTCTGCACGGTGTCCACCCGGTCCGCGTAGGTGTGGGTGGTGGCGATGTCGCCGTAGGTGCCCTCGGAGGTGTTCAGGTTGTGGTTGTAGGCGTCGACACCGGCCGCCTTCAGCCGCTCCGCCTGGTTGTCGGAGAGCAGGCCGAGGCAGGCGCAGATCTCCACCGCCGGGTCGGCCTCCTTGATGGCCGCGACGGTGTCGGTCACCCGGTCGATGTCACGGTCCGTCGGGCCGCGGCCGCTCGCCACCAGGCAGACCCGCTTGGCGCCGCCCGACACGCCGGCCTTCGCCGCCTCGGCGGCCTGGCCCGGCTTGAGCCAGGTGTACTTCAGGATCTCGGCCTTGGAGCCCAGCCGCTGCGAACAGTAGGAGCAGTCCTCCGGGCACAGCCCGCTCTTCAGGTTCACCAGGTAGTTGAGCTTGACCCGGCGGCCGAACCACCGCCGGCGCACCCGCCCGGCGGCCGCGACCACGTCGAGCAGCTCGTCGTCGGTGGTGGCGAGGACGGCGAGCGCCTCCTCGCGGGTGGGGGTCTCCCCACGCAGGCCCTTGGCGGTGAGGGTATCGAGCAGATCCATGGGCCTGATCCTGCCTGCTGGGCCGCGACGGACGCCAGAGGAAACCCACCAGAAGATCCCGGGGAGGATGTGCGAGTTGTCACAGTGTCGAAGCTCACGGTAGTGGCGCCGGTCACGTCGCAGGCGAGGACCCCCGGCGGGCCTCCCGCAGGCCCTTCCACCGGCCCTCTCGCAGGCCCTTCCGCAGCCCTTCCCGACGGCCCTCCCGCAGCGCTTCCCGGCACCCCGGCCGCCGCTCCGCCCCCGTGATCTCCACCACTCGTGACCTGCATACAATCGGCCGCATGACCACGCAGGGGGAGCGCGCCCCGTCATCGGCAGAATCACCGGCGGAGCGGCCGGCGTACGACGTGTCCGAACGGCCGGACGGGGCGTACCGGCCCAGACGCGTGACCGCCCGACGGGTCGTCGGCTGGATCACCGTCGTCGGCGTGGTCGCGGCCGGCGGATGGATCGTCACCCGCCCCACGCCCGGCGACTACATACCCGGGCTGGGCCCCTCCAGCAAGGAGGCGTCCAAGACCCCGCCGATCGTCGGCGACCCGCCGCAGCGCACGCTCGTCGACCCCGAGGCCCTCGACGTCGAGGCCTACTTCCCCGCCCAGCGGATCGTGGAGTCCGGCTCCTACAAGGGCAAGCGCTCCGGCGTGCGGCGCGGCGACAACTGCACCGAGGTGCTCCAGGACCGCACCCTGGACCTGCTGCGCGAGGCCGGCTGCAAGGGCTACCTCGCGGTCAGCTTCTCCGCCCAGGACAGGCCGGTGCTGAGCAGCGTCACCCTGCTGCGCTTCACCGACGCCCCGACCGCGGCCCGCGCCGCCGAGGCGCTGCGCGCCAAGTCCGGGACGGTCGCCTTCATCCTCCCGGACGCCTCCGCCGCGCCCGCGCTGCCGGCCGGCCTGGCCCGGCCCGCCATCGAGCCGCGGGTCGAACTCGTCGGCCACTACGTGACGGTGGCCAGTTCGCGGCCCGCCGAGATGTACCCCGGCGGCGGGGCCGCCGCCCCCGCGGCCGCCCCCTCCGTGCCCGGTACCGGAACCGCCTCGCCCACCGTCGGTGCGCCCGTCCCCCCGGCGAGTCCGCTGCCGGTTCCCTCGGCGAGCACCGCCGGCCTCGACCAGCTGCTCGACGAGGCCACCCGGGCCGTCTCGCACAGCGCGGGCGCGCCGTTCGTCTGGATGTAGGAGCACGGACCGAACGGGGGAGGGGCGGGCCGCGGCCCGCCCCTCCCCCCGATTCCCCGTCCGGTCACCGCTGCTGACTGACCGTCAGCCGATGCCGGTGTCGGCGACGGTCAGCCGCCCAGCCGGTCCACGGCGGTGACCCGCAGCACCGCGCGGCCCTCCTCGTCCGAGCCGAAGAGGTCGACCTCGGCGCTGATGCCCCAGTCGTGGTCGCCCTCCGGGTCGTCGAAGATCTGCCGCACCCGCCAGGCCGAGTCCTCCTGCTCGATGATCAGCATCTTCGGGCCGCGCGCGTTCGGACCGGTGCTCAGGTCGTCGTACTCGTCCCAGTACCCGTCCATGGCGTCCGCCCAGCGGTCCGCGTCCCAGCCGTACTCGCCGTCCAGCGCGGCCAGCTCGTCGTAGTGCTCCAGCGCGCACAGCTCGACCCGGCGGAACATCTCGTTGCGCACCAGCACCCGGAACGCCCGCGCGTTCGCCGTCACCGGCGCCGGCTTGTCGTCCAGCACCACCTCGGCCGTCTGCGGCCCGGTCGGGTTGGCCAGCTGCTCCCACTCGTCCAGCAGGCTGGAGTCGACCTGGCGGACCAGCTCGCCCAGCCAGGCGATGATGTCCTTGAGGTCGTCGGTCTTCACGTCCTCGGGGACGGTCTGCTCCAGCGCCTTGAACGCGCCGGCCAGGTAGCGCAGCACGATGCCCTCGGTGCGGGCCAGCTCGTAGAAGCCGACGTAGTCCGAGAAGGTCATCGCCCGCTCGTAGAGGTCCCGCACCACCGACTTCGGCTGGAGCTGGTGGTCGCCGATCCACGGGTGCGCCCGCTGGTACACCTCGTAGGCGTGGGTGAGCAGCTCCTCCAGCGGCTTCGGGTAGGTGATCTCCTGGAGCCGCTCCATCCGCTCCTCGTACTCGATGCCGTCGCGCTTCATCTCGCCGACGGCCTCGCCGCGCGCCTTGTTCTGCTGCGAGGCGAGGATCTGCCGCGGGTCGTCGAGGGTCGCCTCGACCACCGACACCACGTCCATCGCGAAGGACGGCGAGGTCGGGTCGAGCAGCTCGAAGGCGGCCAGGGCGAAGGTGGACAGCGGCTGGTTGAGCGCGAAGTTCTCCTGGAGGTCCAGGGTGAGGCGCACGATCCGGCCCTCGGCGTCCGGCTCCGGCAGCCGCTCCACCACGCCGCCCTCCAGCAGCGAGCGGTAGATGGCGATCGCGGTGCGGATGTGCCGGCGCTGCGCGGCCCGGTCCTCGTGGTTGTCGGTGAGCAGCTTGCGCATCGCCTCGAAGGCGTTGCCCGGCCGCGCGATCACCGACAGCAGCATGGCGTGGGTGACCTTGAACCGGGAGACCAGCGGCTCCGGGTCGGCGCCGATCAGCTTCTGGAAGGTCTCCTCGGACCAGCCGACGAAGCCCTCCGGCGCCTTCTTGCGGACGATCTTCCGCTTCTTCTTGGGGTCGTCGCCCGCCTTGGCGACGGCCTTGTCGTTCTCGATGACGTGCTCGGGCGCCTGCGCCACCACCTGGCCCACCGTGTCGAACCCGGCCCGTCCGGCCCGTCCGGCGATCTGGTGGAACTCCCGGGCGCGCAGGATCCGCACCCGCTGCCCGTCGTACTTCGACAGCGCCGTGAACAGCACCGTGCGGATCGGCACATTGACGCCCACGCCGAGCGTGTCCGTCCCGCAGATCACCTTCAGCAGACCCGCCTGGGCGAGCCGCTCGACCAGCCGCCGGTACTTCGGGAGCATGCCCGCATGGTGCACACCGATCCCGTGCCGGACGAAACGCGACAGATTGCGGCCGAACTTGGTGGTGAACCGGAAATTCCCGATCAGCTCGGCGATGGCGTCCTTCTCCGCCTTCGAGCACATGTTGATGCTCATCAGCGACTGCGCGCGGTCCACCGCCTCCTTCTGGGTGAAGTGCACGACATACACCGGCGCCTGGCCGGTCTGCAGCAGCTCCTCCAGCGTGTCGTGCATGGTGGTGCGGCGGTACTCGTAGAACAGCGGCACCGGACGCGTCGTGTTGCGCACCACCGTCGTCGGCCGGCCGGTGCGCCGGGTGAGGTCCTCCTCGAACCGCCGCACGTCGCCCAGCGTCGCCGACATCAGCAGGAACTGCGCCTGCGGCAGCTCCAGCAGCGGGATCTGCCAGGCCCAGCCGCGGTCCGGCTCCGCGTAGAAGTGGAACTCGTCCATGACCACCTGGCCGACATCGGCCCGGGTGCCGTCGCGCAGCGCGATCTGCGCCAGCACCTCCGCCGTGCAGCAGATGATCGGCGCCGTCGGGTTCACCGAGGCGTCACCCGTCATCATGCCGACCTGCTCGGTCCCGAACATCTTCACCAGGTCGAAGAACTTCTCCGACACCAGCGCCTTGATCGGCGCCGTGTAGAACGTCCGCTTCCCCTCCGCGAGCGCCGCGAAGTGCGCACCCGCCGCCACCAGGCTCTTCCCCGAGCCCGTCGGCGTCGCCAGGATCACGTTGTTCCCCGACACCAGCTCGATCAGCGCCTCCTCCTGAGCCGGGTACAGCGAGATCCCGCGCTCCTCCGCCCAGGCGGCGAACGTCTCGTACAGCGCGTCGGGCGTGGCGGGCTTCGGCATCAGATCAAGGAGGGTCACCGCCCCATCTTGCCTGCTCGCCGCCACCCCCGGCAAAGCCCGGGGGCACCACCGGGCGGGCCGGCCGACCGCGCGGGCCGCGCCCGACCCCCGCCGGACGTGTGCCACGGCGCACATTGCCCGGGTCGCGTGGGGCGTGCCAGAGTGCCGGGCATGGTCAATCGCACCGCGCCCGAACCGCGCACCCTCGCTCCCGGCGCCGTCTTCGACTGGCTCGACGAGACCGCGGAGCAGCGGGCCCGGGCCGGACTCACCCGGACGCTGCGCAGCCGGTCCGCCGACGACCCGGTGCTCGACCTCGCGGGGAACGACTACCTCGGGCTGACCCGCCACCCCGCCGTCACCGGGGCCGCCGCCGATGCCGCGCTGCGCTGGGGCGCCGGGGCCACCGGTTCCCGGCTGGTGACCGGGACCACCGCGCTGCACACCGAGCTGGAGCAGGAGCTCGCCGACTTCTGCGGGGCCGAGGCCGCCCTCGTCTTCTCCTCCGGCTACACCGCCAACCTGGCCGCGCTCACCGCGCTCACCGACCCGGACACCCTCATCGTGTCCGACGCCTACAACCACGCCTCGCTGATCGACGGCTGCCGGCTCGCCCGGGCGGACGTCCACCGGGCCCCGCACAGCGACCCGGGCGCCGTCGCCGGGATCCTCGCCGAGCGCGAGCGGCCCCGGGCGCTGGTGGTCACCGACTCGGTCTTCTCGGTCGACGGCAACGCCGCCCCGCTCGCCGAACTCGCCGCCGCCACCCGGAGGTTCGGCGCCGCACTGCTCGTCGACGACGCGCACGGCCTGGGCGTCCTCGGCCCCGGCGGCAGCGGTGCCCCGGCCGCCGCCGGTCTCGCCGGCGCACCCGACCTGGTCACCACCGTCACCCTGTCGAAGTCGCTCGGCTCCCAGGGCGGCGCCGTGCTCGGCCCCCGCCGGGTGATCCGCCACCTCACCGAGACCGCCCGCACCTTCATCTTCGACACCGGCCTCGCCCCCGCCGCCGCCGGCGCCGCCCTCGGCGCACTGCGG
Source organism: Streptomyces sp. XY431 (assembly GCF_001279805.1). NCBI lineage: Bacteria > Bacillati > Actinomycetota > Actinomycetes > Kitasatosporales > Streptomycetaceae > Streptomyces > Streptomyces sp. XY431. Next base: position 19,578 of record NZ_LGDO01000520.1, on the reverse strand, counting down.
CTGCTGCGCGCCGAACCCCACCGCGCCGAGCGCGCCCGGGAGGTGGCCCGCACCCTGGCCGCCCGCCTCACCGCCGCCGGCCTGCACGCCTCCACCCCCGACGCGGCCGTGGTGTCCGTCCGCGCCCCGGGCCCCGAGGCCGCCGTCGGCTGGGCCGCCGACTGCCGCCGGGCCGGTCTCGCCGTCGGCTGCTTCCGCCCCCCGTCCGTCCCGGACGGCATCTCCCGGCTGCGGCTGACCGCGCGCGGCGACCTGACGGACGAGCAGATCGCCGAGGCCGTCCGCGTCATCGCCGCCACCGCGCCGGAGGGTGCCCGCGCCACCGGGTGACGCTTGTGCCCGGGGCGCCTCGGCCCCGGCAAGTGGCTTTCGGCAAAAGGCTGCTGACGGTCCGTCGGGCTGCCATCATGGGTCCTTCGGACGACCGGTGACCGGGGCGGGGGCCATGAGCGAGCAGCTTGTCACGGCCCTGCTGTCCGGGCTCGTCGCCCTGGTGGTCGCCTCCGTCGGGGCGGCCCTGACCCTCGCGCAGCAGCGGCGGGAACGGGCCCGGTGGCTGACCGACCTCAAGTCCGGCTGGGCGCTGGATCTCCACAAGGCCCGGCTGGAGTCCTACCCGGAGGCCTTCCGCATCCTGGGCGAACTGTCGCACGCCTCGGGTTCCCCGCTCACCCCCGAGGCGGCGGGGCGGGTGGCGGCGGCACTCAACGGCTGGTTCTACGGGCCGGGCGGCATGTGCGCGACCGCCATCGCCCGGGGCGCCGTCCTCGGCCTGCGGCACTGCTGCCGGCACTGGGCCCGGGACGGCGGCCGTCGCCCCGAGGAGCTCTACGGGTGGCGTGACCTCGCGGTCGCGGCCCTCCGCCGGGACCTCGACCTTCCCGGCCTGGAGTCGTACGACTTCCAGCCGGGTTCCACGATCCTGGCCGACCTCCGGCGCGAGCTGAAGGACGCGGAGAACCACCGCCTGCGGCCCTCGGCGGGCGGAGCACAGGGGATCGCCGGGCGTCCCGGACCGTCCGCCCGGCGAGGTCCGTCCGCCCGCTGACGGCAGCGCGATTGCAGCGCCGCCACAGCCCCGCTACAGCCCCGCGAGCTCCCGCAGGAACGCCGTGCCGGCGTCCTCGTGGCCGGCGCTCCCGCGGCCCGCGGCGACGCGCGGGGCGGCGATCAGGACGGCCGCCGCCCGGCACCAGGCGAGGACGCGACCGGCGTCCGCGCCCGCGACCAGGGCGGTCAGTTCGGCGATCCGGGCGGACAACGCCCCCGGATCGGCCACACCGTCGAGAGCCCAGTCGACCAGGTCGAAGTCCGGGTCGCCCAGGCAGGCGCGCGGGTCGATCGCCACCGGCCCGGCCGGGCCGAGCAGCACGTTCGACGGATGCAGGTCGCCGTGGACCAGCCCGACCGGGCCGCCGTCACCGGTCAGCTCGCGGACCAGGGCCCGGGCGTCCGCCGTCGACACCCCGGGGGCCCGCCGCTCGGTGAGGTCGAACAGGAAGTCCAGCCGCTCCGCCAGGGACGGCAGGGCGGTACGGGGCGGCGCGGGCACCGAGCGCATCGCGGCCAGCATCCCGGCCACCTCCGCAGGCCGCCAACCGCGCTCGCGCAGCGTCGTCCCCGGCCGCACGTCCGCCAGCAGCAGCGCCCCGGACCCGGCGTCCTCCGCCAGCAGCCCCACCACCGACGGCACTGCCCGCCACGCGGTCAGCGCCACCGCCTCCTGCCGGGCCACCTCGGCGTCCGGCGTCAGCTTGAGCCACACCGCCGCACCGTCGGTGAGCCGCTCGCAGCGGAAGACCCGCGACGTGCCGCCCCCGCCGGCCGCCCGCACCGCCAGCCCCCAGCGCCCGGCCAGCCCGTCCACCAGCCGTGGCAGTCGCGCGCACCACTCCCGGGCACCCGGCCCGAAGCGGGTCACCAGCCGGGCCCGCACCTCCTCGGGAACGGTCGCGAGAGCCGTCACGTCGCCAGGGTCGGCCGTCACGGCCGCCCCACCACCAGCAGCGTCTCCGCGCCCACCGGCCGGTAGCCGGCGGCCTGGAACGCCCGCACGCTCGTCGCGTTGCCCGGCGCCTGCTGGGACCAGACCAGACCGCCGTCCGGGACGAGGTGCCGGGCCGCCAGCGCCAGGGCCCGCCCCAGGCCCCGGCCGCGGGCCGCCGGACCGACCTCGATCGCACACTCCCAGCGCCCGGCGACACCGCGCCCCAGCACCAGGACCCCGCTCCCGTCCTCGGTCTCGAACACCCGCACGTCCTCGCGGTAGCGCAGCGCGCGCACCACCCGGGGGTGCTCCAGGTCGGCGACCGGGGCGAGCGGCACCGGCGGCTCGCCGGGCAGGCGGTCGGCCACCGTCAGGAGGTCGATGTTGCCGTTCTCCCGGCCGGTGCGGCGGGCGAACGCGGTCAGGAACGGCGGGCACAGCGGCGCGGCCAGCGGGTCGCTCGGCGTGGCCGCCAGCGTCGCCCGCACCCAGTCCGGGTCCTCGTCGGTGAACACCACCGCGTGCGCGGAGAAGGACAGCACCCCCGCCTCGCGCGGCGACGGCTGCGGCACCACCGTCACCGAACCGTCCGACGGCGGGAACACCCCGGCCCCCGCGTCCGCCAGAATCTCCCGCAGCCCCCGTGCAGCCATCGTTTCCCGCCCCTTGGTGATCTTCGTGGGCGATCAGCCTACGTGATCACGTCAGGTCTTCTTCCGTGCCCTGCTCGGCTGCACCCGGGTCGGCTCGCCCGCCGCCTTCGGATGGTCCGGCGGATACGGCAGCTCGCCGTGCGCACCGTCCGCGACCTGCCGCTCGTACAGCTCCAGCAGCGCCTCCAGCCGGAACGCCTCACCCTGCATCCCCGCGTGCGGATCGCCCACCTCCGCGAACCGGGCCGGCACCGTCCGCAGGTCGAAGTCCTCCGGCAGCGCGTCGTCCAGTTCCTCCCACAGCAGCGGCGTCGACGCCGTCGCCCGGGGCCGGGCCCGCAGCGAATAGGCGGAGGCGATCGTCCGGTCCCGCGCCATCTGGTTGTAGTCGACGAAGATCCGCTCCCCGCGCTCCTCCTTCCACCACGCCGTGGTCACCCGCCCCGGCAGTCGCCGCTCCAGCTCCCGGCCCAGTGCGATCACCGCGTGCCGCCCGTCGGTGAACGTCCACTCCGGCACCAGCGGCACGTACACGTGCACCCCGCGCCCGCCCGAGGTCTTCGGCCACCCCCGCAGCCCGTGCTCCTCCAGGACGGCCCGCAGCTCGTGCGCGACCCGCACCGAGTCCCGGAAGTCCGTGCCCGGCTGCGGGTCCAGGTCGATCCGCAGCTCGTCCACGTGGTCGGTGTCCGAGCGGCGCACCGGCCATGGATGGAAGGTCAGACAGCCGAGGTTCGCCGCCCACAGCACCGCCGCCGGCTCGGTCGGACAGATCTCGTCCGCCGAGCGCCCGCTCGGGAAGGCGATCCGCGCGGTCGGCAGCCAGTCGGGCAGGCCCTTCGGTGCCCGCTTCTGGTAGAAGAACTCGCCCTCCACCCCGTCCGGGAACCGCTGCAGCGTGGTCGGCCGGTCCCGCAGCCCGCGCAGCACCCCGTCCGCGACCGCCAGGTAGTACTCGGCGACGTCCAGCTTGGTGAAGCCGCGCTCCGGGAAGTACACCTTGTCGGGGTTCGACAGCCGGACGGTGCGCCCGGCGACATCCAGTTCCACGGCAGAGCCCATGCCACTCACGCTAAGCGCGCGCCGCCCGCCGCGCCTGTCCTGACCTGGGCGGCCGTGGCGGCGGTGGCGGCCGTGGCGACCCGGGGGGCCGTGGTGCCCGCGCGCCGGGCCCGCGCGCCGCTGGCCCCGCGTGCCGCCGCGCGTCCGGACCGCGACGGCGCGAGGATCGGAAGCATGGACCTGCCCGTGATGCCGCCCGTCGCCCCGATGCTCGCCAAGTCCGTCGCCAAGATCCCGCCCGGCATGCAGTACGAGGCCAAATGGGACGGCTTCCGCGCCATCGTCTTCCGCGACGGCGACGAGATCGAGATCGGCAGCCGCACCGGCAAACCCCTCACCCGCTACTTCCCCGAACTCGTCACGGCCCTGCGCCGCGAAACACCCCCGCGCTGCGTCCTCGACGGCGAAGTGGTCATCGCCCGCGACGGCCGGCTGCGGTTCGAGGAACTCCTCGAACGCATCCACCCCGCCGCCAGCCGGGTCGAACTGCTCGCCGAACGCACCCCCGCCTCCTTAGTCGCCTTCGACCTGCTCGCCCTCGGCGACGAGTCCCTGCTCGACCAGCCGCTCGCGGCCCGCCGCGCCGCCCTCGAAACGGCCCTCGCCGACGCCGCCGACCCCGTCTTCACCGCCCCCGCCGCGACCGACCGCGACCTCGCCGAAACCTGGTTCGCCCAGTACGAGGGCGCCGGACTGGACGGCATCGTCGCCAAACCGCTCGACCAGCCCTACCGGCCCGGCGAACGTGCCATGTACAAGATCAAGCACGAGCGCACCGCCGACTGCGTGGTCGCCGGCTACCGCGAGCACAAGAGCGGACCCGTCGTCGGCTCCCTGCTGCTCGGGATCAACGACGCCGAGGGCCGCCTCCAGCACGTCGGCGTCTGCGCCGCCTTCACCATGGCCCGCCGCCACGAACTCGCCGAGGAACTCGCGCCGTTGCGCACCACCGACCTCGCCGGCCACCCCTGGGGGGCCTGGGCCGACGAGGCCGCCCACGCCGACGCCAGACTCCCCGGGGCACAGAGCCGCTGGACCGGGAAGAAGGACCTCTCCTGGGTGCCGCTGCGCCCCGAACGCGTCGTCGAGGTCGCCTACGACCACATGGAGGGCACCCGCTTCCGGCACACCGCGCAGTTCCGCCGCTGGCGCCCGGACCGCACGCCGGAGAGCTGCACCTACGAGCAGTTGGAGGAGCCGGTCTCCTACGACCTGGCGCAGGTGCTCGGAGGCTGACCGCCGCCCCGAGCACCCGCGCCGTCCCGCCCGGCCGCGCGGACCCGGTCCCGTGGGACCCGCTCACGCGCGTCCGGTCATGCGCGTCCGGTCATGCGGGCCCGGTCACGCCGCCGACGGCACCGGCGGCGTCACCGAGGTCGACACCGACGCGTCGCCCGTCGCCGAAGGCTCGTCCCCGCTCGCCGGGGCCGACGGCAGGTCGTAGACGTTCCCGGGCGAGACGACCTCCGTGATCGCCTTCGCGAACAGCGTCGACGGCGCCGAACCCTTGTAGGTGATGTCGGTGTTCAGCAGCACCACCAACGAGGCCTGCGCGGACGGCAGATACACCGCCACCGTCTGGTACCCCGGCAGCGAGCCGTTGTGCCCGATCCACCCGTGGTTGTAGAACACCCCCAGCCCGTACCAGGAGTCCGGCACCGCCGAGGGCTGCGGCTGGAGCCGCTGCGCCTGCGTCTGCGGGGTCAGCAGCGTGCCGGTGGCCAGCACCTTGGCCCACTTCTTCATGTCCGCCTGGTCCGAGATCATCGCCCCCGCCGCCCAACCCCAGGACGGGTTCCAGTCGGTGGCGTCCGCGATCGTCCCGTCCGCCGTCTGGTTGGTGTAGCCGCGGGCGTGCGGCTGCGGGAACGCGTTCGTCGTCGGGAACACCGTCCGGCCCAGGTCCGCAGGGTCGAACACCTCCTTCTTCAGGAAGTCCCCGAGCGGCCGCCCGCCCAGCTTCTCGATCACCTTCCCGATCAGCACCGTATTGGTGTTGGAGTAGTCGAACCCCGTCCCCGGCGCGAAGTTCACCGGGTGCTTGAACGCGTAAGCGAGCAACTGGTCCGGCGTGAACGAGCGTTGCGGATCCGCCTGGAGCGCCGCCACGAAGTCCTCGTCCTGGGTGTACGAGAACAGGCCGCTGCGCATGTCGGCCAGCTGGCGCAGGGTGATCGTGTCACCGTTCGGCACGCCCGACACGTACTTGCCGATCGGGTCGTCCAGCCCCGCCTTGCCCTGGTCCACCAGCCGCAGCAGACCGGTGACGGTGAAGGTCTTCGTCTCGCTGCCGATCCTCATGTTGAGCCCGGTCACCATCGCCGTGCCCGAGACCTTGTCGGAGACGCCGAAAGCCTTCAGGTACTCGCCCTGCGGCGTCGACAGGTTGACGATCACCCCCGGCACCGAGGCCTCCGTCAGCACCCGCTGCACCGCGGTGTCCAGCCGGGCCGTCACGTCCGGCGTCAGCGGCAGCGAGGTCGGGCCCGCCGAGGTGCCCGAGGGCGCGGTGGGGGTGGTCGGCGAGGGGCTGAGCAGGGTCGCGCTCGCGCTCGGGCCCGAAGCCGAGGCCGAGGGGCTGAGCGCCGCCGGGACGGCCGTCACCGCCCCGGCCGCCGGCGAGCCGCTGGACGCGCCGCCCGAACACCCGGCGGAGGCCAGCAGCCCGGCCAGCGCCAGCGCAACTGCAGCCGGGGCGGGCCGGGCCGCGGCCGCGCGGGCCGCACCCGGGCGGCGTGGGGTCGTGGCTCGGGCCGTCGTCACACTCTTCGGCACGCGGTCGCGCTTCGGCACGCGGTCGCGGTCGCGGTCGTGATTCGTCATCGTCGAGGCGCCTCTCTGGGCCGGACGGACCCGGAGCACCGCTCCACGGGCCCGCAAGGGGGAGCGATCGCCACCGTATGCGCCGGTCACCGCCAGCGCGCGCCCTGCGGCCGCCCGCTGGCCCGAACGGACCCACCCGTCAGCCACCCGGCCCGGCCCCGGTCGCGCCACCACCACCGCGGCCCGCACCATACCCGCCCCCTACCGCCCGCCGCGTAGCGTGCCCACCGCCCGACCGACGGAGGGGAACACCGAAGTGCTGCTGCACTGCGAAGCCGTAGGCAAACGCTACGGACGGGGCCGCTGGATCCTGCGCGACGTCGAACTGACCCTCGCGCCCGGCGACATCCTCGCCGTCGTCGGCGCCAACGGCTCCGGCAAATCCACCCTGCTACGGATCCTCGCCGGCCTCGCCCGCCCCACCACCGGCCGCCGCACCGGACCGGCCACCGCCCGAGGGGCCGCCGTCGGCTACGTCCCCGACCGCTTCACCGCCCACGAACGCCTCACCGCCATCGCCTACCTCACCCACCTCGGCCGCATCCGCGGCCTGCCCACCGCCACCGCCCGGGCCCGCGCCGGCCGCCTCCTGGACCGGCTCGCCCTCGTCGGCGGCCCGGACGCCGAACTGCGCACCCTCTCCAAGGGCAACGCCCAGAAGGTCGCGCTCGCCCAGGCCCTCCTCGTGCCGCCCGACCTGCTCGTCCTCGACGAACCGTGGTCCGGCCTCGACGCCTCCGCCCACACCGTGCTCGCCGGGATCCTCGCCGAAGTGGCCGCAGCCGGCGGGGCGGTGGCGTTCACGGACCACCGCGAGGCCCTCGCCCGGACGCACGCCACCGCCGTGCACACCGTCGCGGGCGCCCGGGTCACCCGCCGTGCCGACCCCGACCCGGGCGCTGCGGTCCCGCCCGCAGTGGTCGTCCTCAGCCGCCCCGGCGGTGCCGACGAGGCCGGCCGCGCCGGTGTCCCCGACCTCCCCGGGGTCCTCGCCGCCGAGCGCCGCGGGGCCGAACTCCACCTGCGGGTGGACCGGTCCAGGACCGACGCCGTGCTGCTCGCCGCACTCCGCGACCACTGGTCCGTACTGGCCGTCACCAGGCCCGCACCCGAACCGGCCGCCGCGCCCGAACCGGACACCGCACCCGAACCGGCCACCGCACCCACCCCGAGGACCACCGCCCGATGACCGCCCTCGTCCGCTACCGGCTCACCACCCTGCTGCTCTCCCAGCGCTACCTCCCCCCGCTGCTCCTGTTCACCGCCCTCGTCACCGTGCTCACCAGCAACGACACCGGCCCGCTCACCGCCACCCACGCGGCCTCCGGCCTGGCGATGCTGCTCGCCGCCACCTGGCTCACCACGGCGCTCGCCGGGCTCGACGACCCGTCCCACCGGGCGGTGCTGACGGCCGCCACCGGCGGCCACCGGCGCCTGGCCACCGGGACCCTCCTCACCGCGCTGGCGGTCTGCCTGCCCCTCACCGTCCTCGGCCTGGTCCTGCCGCTCCTCGTCGGCAACCACAGCCCCACCGCCGCCGACCTGCTCCTGGGCGCCGAGGCCCAGCTCACCTGCGCCTGCACCGGCGCCGCCGTCGGCCTGCTCACCGCCCGGCCGGTGGTCCGGCGACAGGGGCACGGACTGCTGCTCGCCCTCGCGCTGCTGCTCGTGCTGACCCTCGGCAAGGGCCTGCCGCCCGTGAACCTCCTGCTCACCCGGCTCTCCGGCCACCACCGGTCGGCGGACCTGGTCGGCTCCACCGGTCTGCTGCTCGCGCTCGCGGCCGCCCTGCTCGGGGCCGCAGCGGTGGCGGCCCACGCCCTCGCGGTCCGGCGGGACTGACCGGCCCGGACCGCCGCGCCGTCCGAGGGACCGCCGCGCCGTCCGAGGGACCGCCGAGCGGGTGCTCCGCGCGCCCCGTACGCGCCCCGCGCGCTCCGCCGTCGGGGTGCCGACCGGCACGCCGCGACGGGCGCCGGGCGCAGCTCGGGCACGATCGTTCAGCCCAGCTGTCGCGGCCCTTAAGAATTCCTCGATGGACCGCACCCCCTCCGACCAGGCAGATTTCTGCCTGCCCGGATTACGGACGCCAGGACCGACACCAGGACCCCGGCCCCGTCACCACCCTCCGGCCCTCCCGGGGGCCGCCACCGCCGGGCCTCGTCGGCCTGCCCACACCAGGCCGCCCCACCGTGCGTCAGGAGCCACCGCCGTGAAGGCACTCGTCAAGCAGAAGGCCGAGCCGGGACTCTGGCTGATGGACGTCCCCACCCCGGCGATCGGCCCCGGCGAGGTGCTCATCAAGGTGCTGCGCACCGGCATCTGCGGCACCGATCTGCACATCCGCAAGTGGGACGGCTGGGCGCAGCAGGCGATCAGGACCCCGCTGGTGCTGGGCCACGAGTTCGTCGGCGAGGTCGCCGAGCTCGGTGCCGGCGTCGCGGACATCGCCGTCGGCGACCTGGTCAGCGGCGAGGGCCACCTGGTCTGCGGCAAGTGCCGCAACTGCCTGGCCGGCCGCCGCCACCTCTGCCGCAACACCGTCGGCCTCGGCGTCAACCGCGACGGCGCCTTCGCCGAGTACGTCGCGCTGCCCGCCTCCAACGTCTGGGTGCACCGGGTCCCCGTCGACCTCGACGTCGCCGCGATCTTCGACCCGTTCGGCAACGCCGTGCACACCGCGCTGTCCTTCCCGATGGTCGGCGAGGACGTGCTGGTCACCGGTGCCGGCCCGATCGGCATCATGGCCGCCGCCGTCGCCAAGCACGCCGGCGCCCGCAACGTCATGATCACCGACGTCTCCCCGTACCGCCTCGACCTCGCCCGGAAGGTGGGCGTCACGCTGGCGCTCAACGTCGCCGAGCACACCATCGAGGAGGGCCAGCAGAAGCTCGGCCTGCGCGAGGGCTTCGACGTCGGCCTGGAGATGTCCGGCCGGCCCGAGGCGATGCAGTCGATGATCGCCAACATGACCCACGGCGGGAAGATCGCCATGCTGGGCCTGCCCGCCGAGCAGTTCCCGATCGACTGGGCCTCCGTCGTCACCTCGATGCTCACCATCAAGGGCATCTACGGCCGCGAGATGTTCGAGACCTGGTACGCGATGTCCGTCCTCCTGGAGGGCGGTCTCGACCTCAGCCCCGTGATCACCGGTCGGTACGCCGCCACCGACTTCGAGGCCGCCTTCGACGAGGCGGCCGGCGGCCGCTGCGGCAAGGTCATCCTCGACTGGACCGCCTGAGCACCCTCGCCGATCCGACGATCCGATTAGGAGCAGCTGTGTTCGACAACGTGCGCGACGAGGTCGCCGCCACCCTCGACGAGATCCGTGAGGCCGGCCTCTTCAAGCCGGAGCGCGTCATCGGCAGCCCGCAGAGCGCCGCCGTCACCGTCACCGCCGGTGGCACCCCGGGCGAGGTCCTCAACTTCTGCGCCAACAACTACCTCGGCCTCGCCGACCACCCCGAGGTGCTCGACGCCGCCAAGGACGCGCTCGACCGCTGGGGCTACGGCATGGCGTCCGTCCGCTTCATCTGCGGCACCCAGGACGTGCACAAGCAGCTGGAGGACCGCCTCTCCGCGTTCCTCGGCCAGGAGGACACGATCCTCTACTCGTCCTGCTTCGACGCCAACGGCGGCGTCTTCGAGACCCTGCTCGACGAGCGCGACGCCGTCATCTCCGACGCCCTCAACCACGCGAGCATCATCGACGGCATCCGCCTGTGCAAGGCCCGCCGCCACCGCTACGCCAACCGCGACCTCGCCGACCTGGAGCAGCAGCTCAAGGAGAGCCAGGACGCCCGCCGCCGCCTGATCGTCACCGACGGCGTCTTCTCGATGGACGGCTACGTCGCCCCGCTGCGCGAGATCTGCGACCTCGCCGACCGCTACAACGCCATGGTCATGGTCGACGACTCGCACGCCGTCGGCTTCGTCGGCGCGGGCGGGCGCGGCACGCCGGAGCTGCACGGCGTCATGGACCGGGTCGACATCATCACCGGCACCCTCGGCAAGGCGCTCGGCGGCGCCTCCGGCGGCTACGTCGCCGCGCGTCGGGAGATCGTCGCGCTGCTGCGCCAGCGGTCGCGCCCGTACCTGTTCTCGAACTCGCTCGCGCCGGTCATCGCGGCCGCCTCGCTGAAGGTCCTCGACCTCGTCGAGAGCTCGAACGAGCTGCGGGAGCGGCTGGCGGCGAACACCGCGCTGTTCCGTTCGAAGATGACCGAGGCGGGCTTCGAGATCCTGCCGGGTGACCACCCGATCGCGCCGGTGATGATCGGCGACGCGGCGAAGGCCGGCCGGCTCGCCGAGCTGCTGCTGGAGCGCGGCGTGTACGTGATCGGCTTCTCGTACCCGGTCGTCCCGCACGGCCAGGCCCGGATCCGGGTCCAGCTCTCCGCCGCGCACACCACCGAGGACGTCGAGCGCGCCGTCGCCGCCTTCGTGGACGCGCGCGCCGCGCTGGGGGAGTAGCCCCCGCACCGCCGCGACCGCCGCTCTGCGTCGGCCGCCGGGAACGGCCCCTGGCGGGCCGGTTCCCCCTCGATCGCCCGTGGCACGTCCGCTCGGAACCGGACGTGCCACGGGCTCCCGAACCGCTGTGCGATGTCGGCGGGGCCGGCCCCGCCGACACCGCACAGCACCAAGACCACCTGCCCCACCCTCCCGCCGCGGGAGTGGGAAGTCGGCCCGACCGACTTCCCACTCCCGTTCGCGGTTTCCCGACCGGTTCGTCACCCCCGCCCCGGCAGCCCCACCGACGCTGGCAGAATTGGTCTGTGATCGACGCGAGACGGCTGCGGACCCTGCGAGCGGTGGCGGACCACCGGACGGTGACCGCCGCGGCGGCCGCGCTCTACCTCACCCCCTCCGCGGTCTCACAACAACTGGCCGCCCTGGAGCAGGAGACCGGCCACCACCTGCTCGCCCGCGAGGGCCGAGGCGTGCGGCTCACGGCGGCCGGGGAGATCCTGCTCGGCCACGCCGACGCCGTCCTCGCCCAGCTCGAACGGGCCGAGGCCGACCTCGCCGCCTACAGCGCCGGCGTCTCCGGCGAAGTCACCGTGGCCTCCTTCGCCACCGGAATCTCCCTCGTCCTCGCGCCCGCCATCGGCACCCTCGCCACCCGTGCCCCCGGCGTCCGGCTCAAGGTGCTCGACGCCGAGGGCGACGCCAGCCTGCCGATGCTGCTCGACGGTCGCGCCGACCTCGCCGTGGCCGTCGAGTACCGCGGCGCCCCGCGTGCCGACGACGCCCGGCTCACCCGCGTCCCGCTCTACGCCGAGCCCTTCGAGGCCGTTCTCCCGCTCGCCCACCCGCTGGCCGCCGCCGAGGGCCCGGTCGCGATGGCCGACCTCGGCGACGAACCGTGGATCGGCCCCTACCCGGGCAACCCGTGCCACGACGTGGTGCTGCTGGCCTGCGAGCACGCCGGTTTCCAGCCGCGCCTGGTGCACTCCTCCGACGACTTCCGCGCCGTCGTCGCCCTCGCCTCGGCCGGTGCCGGTGTGGCCCTGGTCCCGCGTTCGGCCCTTCTCGGCGTCGACCTGGCCCGGGTCGCCGTCCGCCCCGTCGACAGTGCCCTCGCCACCCGCCGGGTCTTCGCCGCCGTCCGCGCCGGCGCCGACGGTCACCCGCTCATCCGCCCGGTCCTCGACGCCCTCGCCGAAGTGGCTCCGGCCACCCTCTGACCCACCCCTGGCCCACCCCCTGGCCCGCGCGGGCAGCCCTCCGCACTTTGCAAAGTGCACTTTGCAAAGTGCGAGGAGCGGCTGCAGGTGCGGGCCCGGGTGGGCCGTGGGCCATCGCCCACGGCCCACGGGCCGCGAAGCATGAACCGGGACGGGCAATGGGCGATGGGTTACCGGCGACGGACGATGAACGATGAATGGCGGCCGACGGTCAACGGCCGACGGCCGATCGACGACAGGACAGGTGGTGCAAGGTGGGATTCCTGGGGGAGAGCTGGCGGCTGGTGCGGGCCGGGGAGCTGCTCGGTGAGATCGTGATCGACGAGGCGGACTTCCCGTGGCTGCACGGGCGGTTCGTGCCGACGGCGGCTTTCGGTGCGGTGCAGCCGTGGTTCGAGGAGTCGTTGGCGCTGCTCGACGCGGAGGAGTACGAGCGGTTCGACGTGAGCTACGAGCGGATCGCGGGTGCGCTGTCGCTGGTGGCGCCGGCGGGGCCGGTCGCGGAGTTCCTGCTGCACGTCGACGGCGGGCGCGCCTGGTTCCGGTGGAGCGACGAGCCGTTCGACGAGACCTGACCGCCGCTCCCGGGCGTGATGTTGGCATCATCCGGGCACGTTCGACCTCTTGCCGGTGTCCGACGGGAGCGTCAGCATGAGGGCACCGCAGTGGTGTGCCGCCGGAGGGGGGATCCCGTCGATGGGTGGTGGAGATCCGGTGTGTCCGGCGTGCGGAGTGCCACGCGCGCCGGGGGTGCCGCTACCGCCGGCGGCGGCGCTGCCGCTGACCCGGGAGCTGACGCCCCGGGAGCGCACCGTGCTGCAGCTGTTGGGCCTCGGGTACGACAATCGCTCGATAGCCTACGAACTCAATATCAGTGAGCGCACCGTCAAACGGTTCGTCACCGCCATTCTGGCGAAACTGGGACTCCGGTCAAGACTGCAGGCCGGACTGCTCGCACTGATTCTCGCGTCCTCCCCCGCCGAAGGCGGTTTCTGGCCCAAAGGTCTCATGGACGGCATCCCGGACGGCGGTGATGATGATCTGGCATCCGAGAAGGAGGGGACCATGACATTCGACGCCCTCGCCGCCCTCCGGCAGGCGGGCAACCCGGTCGACCTGCTGACACTGGAGCAACGGGACGTGCTGTCCCGGCTCAGCGAGGACGAGGTCGCTGTCCTCAATTCCGTGAAACAGCGGCTCGACGCTGTTTCGGACGCCGAGGTGGAAGGGCATTCCTTCGTCATCAAGTTGGCGTGAGATGGCGGTCAGATTCGGGATTCTCGGGCCGCTGCACGTGCTGGAGAACGGCCGGGCCGTCGATCCGGGATCACGGAAACAACAGATTCTCCTGGCGGCGCTGCTGTCCCACGCGAATACCCGGGTGTCGGCCGACTCCCTGGTCGAGGCGCTGTGGGACGACGCGCCGCCGCGCACCGCCCGCAAGAACCTCCAGGTGTACGTCTCGGGGCTGCGCCGACTGGCCGGTCCCGAGTCCGGCCCGGACTCCGGCCCCGGCCTCGGCCCCGGGGTCACCCGGATCAGCCACCGGGCCGGCGGCTACGTCCTGCACACCGCCGAGGGGGAGCTCGACGCGCTCCGCTTCGAACAGCGGGCCAGGGCCGGGGCACTCACCGAGGCGCTGGAGCTGTGGCGCGGCTCGGCGCTCGACGGGTTCCGGGACGTCCCGCTGATCGACGGTGCCGCGCAGCGCCTCGACCGCCGCTTCCTCGGCGTGTTCGAGGACTGGCTGGACGCCGAACTCGCCGCCGGGCGCGGGGCGGAGGCGATCGAGCGGGCCACCGAGACCGCGCAGCGGCACCCGCTGCGCGAACGGCTGCGGATGCTGCAGATGACCGCCCTGTGCCAGGCCGGGCGCCGCTCCGAGGCGCTCGCCGTCTACGACGAGCTGCGGCAGGTGCTGGCCCATGAACTCGGCCTGCCGCCGAGCCCGGCCCTGGCGCGCTTCTACCGTTCGCTGCTGTGCGAGGCCGCCCCCGTCCGGCCGCACCCCGCGCCTCCCGCCGAGCTGCGGCCGCCGCCTCCGCGCCCGCACCGGGCGGTGGCGCCGAACCTGCTGCCCACCGACCCGCCCGCGTTCACCGGCCGCGCGGCCCCCGTGTGCCGGCTGACCGAGGTGCTCACCGGCGGCGCCGGCCGGCTGGCGGTGGTGACCGGACCGCTCGGCGCGGGCAAGACCGCGCTCGCCGTCCACACCGCGCACCGGTTGGCCGACCACTTCCCGGACGGCCGGCTGTTCGTCCGGCTGCGCGGGGAGGACGGCCGCCCCCGCCCGCTGGAGGACGTCCTGCGCCAGCTGCTGGCCGCCACCGCCTGCGGTGAACGGGACGGGACGGCCGGTGCGCCGCCCGTCGCGGAGTCCGCCGACCCGCGCTGGGCCTGGCAGCTGTGGCTGACCGGGCGTCGCGCGCTGGTGGTCGTCGACGACGCCCGCCGCGAGTCCGAGGTGCGGCCGCTGCTGCCGGAGGCGGGGGAGAGCGCGGTCGTGGTCACCGCCCGGCCCCGGCTGATCGGCCTGGAGGGCGCCCACCGGGTCTGGCTGCCGCCCTTCACGGCGGACGAGGCGGTGGAGTTCCTCGGCCGGACGATCGGCGCCGAACGGGTCGACGCGGACCGGGAGTCCGCCGCCCGGATCGTCCGGGCGACCGGGCTGCTGCCGCTCGGGGTCCGGCTGGTCGCCGACCGGTTGGCGTTCCTGCGGCACGTCCCGCTCGGCGAGTACGGCGCGCGGCTGAGCGGTGGCCGGGCGCTGCTGGACGAGCTGTGCGGGGGCGACCCGCTGGTGCGGGTGCGCCTGGCCGAGTCGGTCGCCGAGCTGCCGGAGGCCGCGCACTGGGCGTTGCTGCGGCTCGGCCTGCTGGCCCGGCCGGTGTTCGCTCTGGACCGGGCGGCCGCGGTGCTGGACTGCGACCCGGGGACGGCTGTGCGGGTGCTGGAGGACCTCCTGGAGGCCAGCCTGCTCACCGTCGCCGGCGCGGAGGGGCTCGCGCACACCGTGCGGTACGAGATGCCGGCGCTGCTGTACGCGTACGCCCGGGAGCGCGCCGGACGGACCGCCGACCGGGTGCCGGTCCACCACCACTGAGCGAGCCGGGCGTACGGCGCGGGAGCCGGGAGCGGGGGCTCCGGGAGCGCGGAGCCGGCAGCGAAGAGCCGGACATGAAGGGCCAGGAAGCAGGAGCAGAACGGTATATGACCAACCGTCATACCGAAATCGAACCGCCGCCTAATCGCCGTCATACCGGGGATCCCTACGTTTCTCCCGGGCCGGCGTAGCGGACGCCGCACTGCAGAGGGAGGTCAGCATGAGTGACTCCATCAACCCGGAGCCGACCGAGGCCGAGGACGAGGTCGACGTCGTGGCGCACGGCATCGATGTCGAGGACGACGGTGTCGTCGACGACATCTGTGTGATCAACAACAGTTCGGCGATGTGAGATTGCCGTATCCGGTCGTCCAGTCATGACGTCATGACCTGGTGACCTCGTGGCGGCATGACGCCCGAGCGGGTCATCCGGCCCCGGCCCGAGCCGCCGGCGGCCGGGTGGCCCGTTCGGCCGGTCCCACCCCGATCGCCGCTTCCCGATGGCTACTCCCCGATAGCCGCAACCCGATCACCGTTGCCCGACCGCCGCGCCCCGATCGCAGCCCCTGGCCCGGAGGCCCCGTGAACATCCTGCTCTGCCCGCTCAGTGACGGCGGCTACCTCTACCCGGCGCTCGCCGTCGGGCGCGAACTGCGGCTCCGCGGCCACCGGGTGTCGGTGCTGGGCCGCGCCGGCGCCGCACCGTTCGCGGCCGAGGCCGGTCTGCCGTTCGCGGCGGCGGAGGAGTTCGGCGGCGAGCGGGCCTTCTCCGCCGCCCGCTGGGGCGTCATGGGCCTCGCGCAGTACCGGGCGACCGTGCGTGCCGCCCGGCAGGCCCGCGCCGACCTGCTGGTGACCTCCGTGCTGTGCAACGGCGCACTGCTCGCCGGCGAGACGCTGGACGTCCCGGTGGTCGTGATCGGGTTCTCGATCCACCTGTGGACCTACCGCTCCGGGGGCGAGGGCGAGCCGCAGTACGGCCGCACCCGGGGGAACCGGACCCTGGAGACGCTGGCGCTCTACGAGGCCACCCGGGAGGAGGCCGGCCTCGCCGCCCGGCCGTCCCGCCGGTCGCGGGCGAAGGTCGCGGCCGCCACCGCGGCCGCCACCGCCGGCGGCCCGGACGAGTCCCCGCTGCTGGGTGACGCGCTCCTGCTTCGCGGCGACCCCGAACTGGAGTACCCGGGAGCGGAGTTGCCCCCGCGGGTGCACCAGGTCGGCCCGCTGTCCTGGGAGCCGGCCGCCGACCAGACCGAACTCGCCGCCGTCGACGCCGCGTTGGCGCGCAGCGGCAAGCCGGTCGTCTATGTGCACCTGGGCCGCTTCTTCGGTGGCGGCAGCCCGTGGCCCCGTCTCAACGCGACCTTCACCGGCGGCCGTTACCAGGCCGTCGTCGAGCAGGGCCGCACGGCCGAGCCGTGCCCCGCCCCGGGCGCCGACATCCTGCTCGTCCGCAAGCCCTGGCTGGGGCCGCTCGTCGACCGGGCCGGGCTGGTGCTGACCGCCGGAACCTCGGCGCCCGTGCTCGGCGCCCTGCTGCGCGGCCGCCCGCTCGGCGTCACCCCCAACGGCTCCGAACAGCCCGTCCTCGCCGGTGCGCTGCTGCGGGCCGGCGCCGCTGTCCACCTCCCGCGCACGGGGGAGCCCGACCAGGCCGGGCTGGTGGACGCGGCCTGGCGGGACGACCGGCTGCGCTCCCACGCCCACCGCCTCGGCCAACGGCTCGCCGACGCCGCCGCGGACGGCCCGCGCCGCGCCGCCGACCTCGTCGAGCAGACCGCCCGCACGTCCGACCGGCAGCCCGCAACCTCAAGGGAGAACCATGGGTACTCGATCAGCCGCCCCGGACCTCGCGGCCGTGGAGAGCCTCTCGGCGGGCGCGCGGCGGTGGATCGGTCGGCACTGCGGCTTTCTTGACGAGCCGGCGGGCCGGGCCGAACTGCCGGTGACCCCACGGGTCAAGGCGCTGCTGCAACTCGCCCTGCTGTACCGCTGCTGGGCGAAGGCCACCGGGGCGGCCGGGGCCACCGGGGCCGAGTACCCGGCGCCCCCCGCCCGAACGCGGCCCGAGGATCCCGACCTGGCCGCCGTCGCCGCGACCGTCGAGCAGGTCTGGCGCAGTCCCGCCCACCCGCCCCTGCTCACCGTCGAGCCGCGCTACGCCCGGCAGTTCCAGCTGATGTACGGCGCGCTCGCCCCGGCCGGCCTCGACGTCGACGGCCCGCACCGGGCGGCCCTCGCCGAAGGGGTGGCGGGTGACCTCCTGACGCCGCGCCGCAAGTCGCCCTTCCTGCACCTGGAGACCCGCTACTACGCCGAACTTGCCGAGGTGCCGCACCAGTTGCTCGACTACCCGGAGCTGTACCGGATCAGCCGGCTGGCCGGGCACACCGACGGGCGGCCGCTGGCCGAACTCGACGTGTGCAATGTGACCCACACCGTCTTCCACCTGTCCGACTTCGGCTTCCGGGACCCGGGCCTCGGCGAGGCCGATCTCGCCCACGCCCGCGACCGGGTCGAGCGTCTCACCGAGGAGTCCGTCCGGCGCGGCGAGTGGGACCTCACGGGCAAGCTCGTCCTCGCGCAGCACTGCCTCGGCCTCGACCCGCTGACCACGCCCTCGGGTGCGGCCGCTCTGCGCCTGCTCGCCGAGGCCCAGTCGCCGGAGGGGGCCTTCCCCGGCCGCTCCGCCACCGAGCGGGTGCCGGCCGACGCGAGCGCCGTCCACTTCTTCCGGAAGTCCTACCAGTCCACGCTGGTGGTGGCCCTGGCGACGGTGATCCTTCTGCGCGGGCGCGCGGGCACGGCCGGTGAACGTCCGCCGACGGAGTCCGCCGCCCCGGCCCTGGGCGGTGCCCGATGAGCCAGTCCAGCCCGACCAGCTCGACGAGCCCGACCACCCCGACGCCGGTCACCGCCACCGGCGCCCGCCTCCTCCAGGGCGAGCGCAACTGGTGGTTCCTCGGCCCGGGCGGCGGCCTCGCCCGGCTGCGCCCCGGCCAGTTGACCGAGGGCGGTACCCTGCGCCCCGGCACCGAACGCAGCCTGCGCGAAAACGGCCTGCTGACCGCCCCGGCCCCGCGCAGCTACGCCCTGACCGTGCTGACCAGCACCCACTGCAACCTCGGCTGCGGCTACTGCTTCCAGAACACCGGCCAGGACAGCGTCGGCGGCAGCCGCCCGCCCCGGATCGCCCGCAAGCGGCTGACCTCGCGGACCATCACCGAGATCCTCGACTTCACCGACCGGCAGATGGCCGCCGCCGAGCTGGCGAAGCTCCGCATCCTGCTGTTCGGCGGCGAGCCGCTGCTCAACCCGCGCGGCTGCCTGGAACTCCTCGAACGGGCCGCCGACCACGGCCTCGCCTCCGCCTGGATGATCTCCAACGCGACCCTGCTCACCCCGGCACTCGCCACCGGACTCGCCGACCGGGGCCTGCGCTCCGTCCAGGTCACCTTCGACGGCGACCGCCCGGACCACGACCGGATCCGGATCCGCCGCTCCGAGGGCGGCGGCACCTTCGACACCATCGTCGGCAACCTCGCCCGCGCCTCCGAGGTCTCCCCGCTGCGCTGGATCTTCCGGGTCAACGTCTCGCAGGAGACCTACCGGGGCGTCGACAGCCTGCTCGACCGGCTCGCCGCCGCGCTCGACCCGGCCCGCTGCACCCTCTACTTCGCCCAGGTGGGCGATGTCGGTGTGGGTTACGGCAACGACCTCCGGCACACCCGCGACCTCTCCGCGCGCTTCACCCGCTGGCAGCGCCGCGCCCTCGACCTCGGTTTCGGGGTGACCCGCCCGCAGGCCCACCGGCCGTGCGCCACCTGCGGGCACGGGGACGGCCGGTACGGCGCGGTGGTGAGCGCCGACGGCACCCTCGCCAGTTGCTGGGAGACGGCGGGCAAACCGGACTGGGAGGTCGGCACCGTCTCGGGCGGCTACCTGCCGGGCGCCCTCACCCGGGACCGCTGGGTCGGCTGCGAGGACCTCTACCGGCGCGACGAGGACCGGCGCACGCTTGCCGCGTTCCACGACACGGTCGACGCCGCGCTGCTCGACTACCTGGACGAGACGGGGCGCCTGTGAGCACGACACCCGGCCTCCGCACCGGTCCCGTCCCCGCCCCCGGCGTCAACCCCGGTCCCGTCCCCGCGCCCGGCGTCGAGCCCGGTCCCGCCCCCGCGCCCGGCCCCGGCCGCGGGCCCGGGGTCCCCCCCCGGCGCGGGGGCGGGCCCGGGACCGACGCCCGCCGCGGGGACC
>NZ_LGDO01000519.1:0-34918 GCF_001279805.1 Streptomyces sp. XY431 | reverse complement strand
CCCCGCCCCCGACACCCCCGCGGCGACCACCCCCGCCCGTGTGACGTCGCGCCCTGCCCACCGTCGCGTGGGGGATTTCCGCCGTCAGCGATCAGCGGACCGGAGGCCTGTCCCGCCCTCGCGCCGGGGTGACAGGGTGGTGGCCATGACTCGGGCATTCAGCGGTGACGTTGCCGGTTACTACGCGAAGTACCGCCGCGGCTACCCACCGCAGGCCGTCGACGCGCTGCAGGAGGCCTTCGGCCTCGGTTCGGACGACGTGGTCCTGGACCTCGGCTGCGGCACCGGCCAGCTCGCCCTGCCCCTGGCCGACCGGGTCCGGTCCGTCATCGGCATGGATCCGGAACCCGACATGCTCCGCCTCGCGGGCGACGCGGCGGCCGAACGGGGCATCGGCAACGCGACGTGGATACTCGGCGGCGACCGCGACGTCCCCGCCCTCCGGGCCCTGCTCGGCGTGAACTCATTGGCGATGACCGTGATCGGCAACGCGATCCACTGGATGCGGCACGACGAGCTGTTCGACGCGCTCGTCCCACTCCTGCGGCCCGGCGGCGGAATCGCCGTCGCGGCCAACGGCACCCCGCTCTGGCTCCAGGAGAACAGCTGGTCACCGGCTCTCCGGGCCGGTCTGGAACGGTACTTCGGCACCGTCCTGGCGCCGTCGTGCGGCACCCTGGCCCAGGACCGCGACCAGTACCGGCTGGCCTTGCGCGCGGCCGGCCTCGCCGAGGTCCGGGAGATCGTCGTCGAGTACACCGACGAACTCACCCTGGAGCAGCTCGTCGGCGGCGTCTGCTCCGCCGTCCCCGCCGACCGGCTGCCCGCGCCCGAGGACCGCCCCGCGTTCGCGGAGTACATCCGGCAGTGCCTGCCCGCCGACCAGGACACCTTCACCGAACACGTGCGGGTCGCGATCCTCACCGCCCGCGCCTGACGACCCGCGCCCCAGCGCACACGGCACCGGCCGCCCGGCCCCGGGGAGGGGGTCGGGCGGCCGGTGTGTCCCAGGGGCCCGTTCCCCGGCCGCCTGCCGGGGAAAGGGTGGACCTGCGCGGCCCGGGTCACGGGGCCGGCATCAGGGGGCCGAGGGTCAGTAGCGGGAAGTGACGGTCACTCCGTTGAAGCCCTCCTCCGCGAGGAGGCTGAAGTAGACGTAGCCGGTCGGGGGGTTGGTGATGGTCAGGGTCTCGGTGTTGCCGGCCTTGGCCGAGCGGGTGACGTAGCTGTTCTTGGTCGCCCAGTTGCCCCAGTCGTAGTAGAGGTCGGCGTTGCCGGTGCCGCCGCTGGTGCTGACGGTGATGTTCTGCGTGCCGGCCGGCACGTAGAGGTAGAAGTGGGCGTAGTTCCCGGTGGTCGCGGAGACGTTGCTGCGCGCGCAGTTGCGGTCGAGGACGCGGGTGTCGGGGTTGGCGCACTCGCTCGCGGTGGTGATCACCAGGCTGCGGCTGGTGGTGGCCTTGGCGCCCTTGTCGTCGACGACGGTCAGGGTGACGGTGTAGGTGCCGGGGCTCTGGTAGGTCTTGTAGGGGTTGGCGGCGGTGGAGCCGGTGCCGTCGCCGAAGCTCCAGGTCCGGCTCACGACGGTGCCGTCCGGGTCGGTGGACAGGTCGGTCAGGTTGACGCTGCGTCCGTTGACCGAGGCGGTGAAGGCCGCGGTGGGCGCCCGGTTGCCGGGCGGGGTGGTGTTGGCGCAGGCGCCGGCGGCGCAGGCGGTGAGCCAGGTGTCGAAGTCGGCGTCGTAGCGGGTGCCGATGGTGGTCTTGAGGACGGCGCGGGCGCCGTTCCAGTCACCGGTGCGGTACTTGGCGAGCACGGCGTCGACGTCGTTGCGGTGCTGCTCCAGCATGTAGCGCACCGCGAGGTAGCCCCAGCGGTAGGTGCGCTCGGTGTTGGTGTTCTCGTAGGTGGTGTCGAAGAGGGTGGAGAGCTTGTAGGTGTGCAGGCCCGCCGCGGTGATCGCCGCGTCGTAGTTGAGCTTGCGGTAGGAGTAGGAGACGTACTCGGCGAAGCCCTCGATCCACCAGATGGTGGGGGTGGTCACGCCGGAGTCGAAGTCGCCGTACATGTCGAAGCGGCCGTCGAGGTAGTGGGTGTACTCGTGGTTGAGGTTCCACACCTCGAACGCGGGCTTGGCGAAGGGCGCCTCGTAGGCGAGGAAGCGCGGCTGGTTGCCGGCCACGTTCGGCTTGCCCTCGAGGTACATGCCGCCGTTGTCGGTGTTGATGCCGTAGATGGAGGCGGCGAACACCTGGTAGTCGAAGGGGCTGTCGAAGACGACGACCTCGATGGTGGTGTTCCGGTCGTCCGCGACCGCGCCGTTGTCCTTGGCCACCGTGTGGAAGTAGGCGTCCTGGGAGGTGAGGCTGCGGCAGGCGGCGTTCAGGTTGTCGGAGGTCGCCTGCTGGGCGATGATCCGGATGCTCGACGAGCAGGTGAAGGTGGTGGCCAGGAGGCCGGAGCGCAGGCGCGCGGCCGCGTCGGTGGTTCCGTAGTAGGCGCTGTTGTCGGCGTCGTACTCGGTGGCCATCTCCGCGACGGCGGCCCACTGGTAGGCCGTCCGTCCGCTCGGGGAGCTCTGCTCGGCCAGGCCCTTGAGCAGCGGGCGGACCTTGGGCTGCAGCGCGGTGTACTGGACAAAGCGGCCGAGTTCGCGGGTCGCGTTGTAGGGCAGGTAGCCGAAGTCGGTGCCGTAGAGGGAGCCGTTGACGGCGGCGAAGTTGTAGAGGGTGTCGAGCAGCGACGGGTCGGCGGCGACGGCGGTCTGGAAGTTCGCCAGCTGGTGGCCGCGGAACAGCACGCTGAAGACGCTGTTGACCGCTCCGGCCATGCCCTTGACGCCGTTGTGGGTGGCGGGGTTGTAGTCGGCCAGGATCCGCTTGACCACCGGCAAGTAGCGGCTGTTCTCCTGCGCGCTGTCGATCAGGGTGACCGTCTCGCCGAGGATCGCGGCGTTGGCGGCGGTCAGGTCGCGCGAACGGGCGCTGTTGAAGAAGGAGTCCAGCGCGCCGCGGATCGAGCTCTGCAGGGCGGTGCCGTAGGTGCCGACGTCGGACGCGTGGTACCACTGCACGAAGTAGCCGGCCCGCAGGAAGAGCACCAACTGCGCGACCGAGGTGCTGTTGTCGCCCGGGTAGACCGACGCCGAGGAGCGCAGCGCGTCGGCGACGCTCACCATCTGGGCCTCGCGGAACGCCCAGTAGGCGTCGTTGCCGGTGAGGTTGAACAGCTGGTTGACGCAGTCGCTGGTGGCGGCCTTGACCTGCTGGACCAGGGCGTCACCGGTGCGCGAGGTGAAGTCCGAGACGTTGCAGGCGGCTTCGGCGGATCCGGCGGCCGAGGGCGCCGCGTTGCCGAGGGACTTCGCGGCGGTCCCGGAGGACGGGGTCCGGCCGGTGGTGCTGGTGTTCAGGCCGAGGGACTGGGCCGAAGCCACCGCGTCCAGCGGGGCGTTGAACGGTGCCCGGTTCCTGGCCGGGACGGACGTGCCCCGGTCGGCCTCCCCGGTGTACGGGGAGGTTCCGGCGGCGGGCTGCGGTGCCAGGGTTCCGGTGCCGGTGCTGCCCGGGGCCGTGGGGGCGGCCGTCGGGGCGGCGTGGCTGCCGGGGGCGAACACGGCGAGCACTGTGCACAGCGCCAGAACGAGGGTCAAAAGCCTTGCCAGTTGCGGCAGGCCGGGTATGCGGATGGGACTCAAGTGGGGGCCTCCGAGCTGTACCCGGGCGTCGTGGGGTCACGACCGGGCATGGGTGGGGACCGTCGAAGGGCAGGCCGCGGGGATCGGCACACCATCGGTGCGGTGAAGTGTGGCATGTACAATTGCATACTTCACATTGCCGTGGAAGACATGGCACGGAACCAAGTCCTCGACCCCCGGCCCACCGTGACACCGGGCCCGGCCCGCCTCTCCGAGCGCCGCAGCTCCGCACCCGAAGGCATGTGTACGGCTTTCCCGAGCGCGACCGGCGGAACACGAAAAGTACTCGTCCCCTGTCCCAGCCCGTGGACGCACACCCTCCCTGCCACCCGGTCCGCGCCCCACCGCCCGGCGGGCCGACGGGAGGAAACGGAACCAGAATGGGGAGAGGCCGCTGATTTGCCCGGGCCACTGATTCCACCGGGAGCGGGAGGCACCCGTGAAGGACCTCGAGTTCACCCAGAAGCGCACCCTGTCGCGCGCCGAGGCCGCCGATCAGCTGGAGGCCCTCGCGGCCGCGCTCAGGCGCGGCGGCCAGGCCGAGCTGGAACTCGGACCGGGAAGGCTGACCCTGCGGATCCCCGACGAACTCTCCACCGAGATCGAGGTCGAGCTGGAGGACGGCAAGGTCGAGCTGGAGATCGAGCTGACCTGGCACACCGGATCCCCCGAGCACTGACACCCGCGGCCCACGCGTGGCGGCGTCCGGCGCCCGGGACGACGATGGGGCTTCGGGCATTCCCCTGCGATCGGAGTCCATGATGGCGACCCTGACGGTCTGGCGTTTTCCCACCGCGACCGGGGCCGACGAAGCTCTCGACACCCTGCAGAAGCTCCAGCGGCAGGAGCTGATCAAGGTCCAGGACGGCGCCGTGGTCAGTTGGCCGGACGGCGCCAGGAAGCCCAGGACCCGCCATCTGGGCGACATGGTCGGCATGGGAGCCGTGGGTGGCGCCTTCTGGGGCTTCATCCTCGGGCTGATCTTCTTCGTCCCCCTGCTCGGCGCGGCGCTGGGCGCGGCCGGGGGTGCGCTCGGGGGGCACCTCGCGCATGTCGGTATCGACGACGACTTCGTGCGACAGGTGCGGGAGAAGGTCACCCCGGGCACCTCGGCGCTGTTCGTGCTCAGCTCGGACGCCGTGGTCGACCGGGTGAGGGCGGAGTTCGACGGCCGGCACGCCGAGCTCCTGGAGACGAACCTCTCGGCCGAGGAGGAGGCCCGGCTGCGGGAGGCGTTCACCGAGGGCGAGTGAGCGCCCCTGAGGCGGACGGGGGGCCGGCCGGAGCGGCCGGCCCCCCGTGGACCGGCGTCAGTAGACCAGGATGTCCCAGTGGCTGCCCTCGTTGCAGTAGAGGTTGCCGGAGGCGGCCTTCCACTGCGGGTAGCCGTCGCCGCGCAGGCCGATGTAGGTGAAGCTGTTCTGGATGTAGCCGTCGATGCAGGAGCTGCGGGAGATGTCGACCTTGTAGCCGTTGTAGTGGCTGTAGGTGCCGGAGGCGTGGCCGACCTCGGTCCCGCCCGTGATGTTGATGGCGCAGCCGCTGGACTGCTTGAGGGTGATGATCGTGCTCACCGTGCCCGAGTTGATCTGCTCGAACGAGGTGCAGGTGGAGTTGGAGCGGGTGGTGCAGCCGCCGCTGGAGCTCCAGGTGATGCCGGCGCTCCGGAACTGACTGGCCGCCGTCGCCTGCGACAGCTTGGTGCCGCTGGCGCCGGCCGTGGGCGCCGAGACGGCGAGACCCGCCAGGGCCAGGGCGACGACGGTGGCTGCGGTGGCTGCGGTACGTGGCTTCATCGGCTTCATCGGCTTCTCCAGATGAGGGTGTGGTGGACCTCGGACTCGCCCGCGAATGCCGCACCAGGATGGCCCATTTCCGGTCTATGCGAGTAGACGCCGGTTTGTGAATTTCGCGTGACGACCGGCCGTACGTCGTACCGTCCCGGTGCGGGCCACGGACAGGCGCGGGCCACGGACAGGTGAGGACCCCGCGGCGCGGATAATGGCCGGGTCGCGGGCCCGCCGGGTCGGCGGCGGCACCGGAACGACGGAAAGGCAGCGGACGGATGACCCTGGAGGAAGGCCGGCGGGTCCGGTTGGCGGAGGACCTCGGAATCGGCGAGGCCTTCGCCGGGGAGCCCGGGGCCGCGGTCGGGTTCCTCGCGCTCGGCGCCGGCATCGAGGGCACCGTCGAGCGGGTGGACGGGGAACTCCCGGAGAGCCACGAGGTCCGCGAGTACCAGCGCCTCAAGGCACTGTTCGAGGACTACGGGCACACCATGCCGACGGGCAGCCGGGAGCGGCTGGAGGCGGAGATCGCCGAGCTGGAACCGGAGTGGACCGCCCACCGCGAGCGCGGGAAGCGGGTGACGGTCCGGGTCCGGTGGGACAACGGCCTCGTCCTCGACGGAGCGCACCAGGACGTGCTCACGCTCCTGTGAGGCGGTCGGCCGGGGGTCAGCCCGCGAGCTTCGCCCGCAGGCGCTTCTTGTCCGGCTTGCCCGCGGAGGTGAGCGGGATCTCGGGCACCAGGTGCAGCGCCTCCGGCGCGTAGATCCGGCCCTTGCGGGTGGTGACGAAGACGCGGACCTCCTCCAGTTCCGGGTGCCGCCCGGGCGCGGGGACGACCACGGCGTGGACGTGCTCGGTCTGCTGCGCGTCGCGCACACCGAGGACGGCGCACTGGGCCACGGCCGGGTGGGTGAGCAGCAGTTCCTCCACCTCGGACGGGTAGACGTGGCCGCCGACCACGATGATCCGGTCCGTGCGCCGGTCGGCCAGGTAGAGGTAGCCGTCCCGGTCGAGGTGGCCGATGTCGCCGGTGTTCAGCCAGCCGTCGCGCAGCACCTCGGCGGTGAGCTCGGGGCGCTTCCAGTACCCCGCCATGAGGGAGTGCGAGCGGACGTGGATCTCGCCCTGCTCCCCGGCCGGCAGCCGGGCGCCGTCGGCGGAGCGGATCGCCACCTCGACGCCAGGGAGGGGGCGGCCGACGGAGAGCTGTCCGTCGGGCCCGGTCCGGTCGTGCTCCTCCGGGGCGAGGACGGCGATGTTCTGCGCCTCCGACATCCCGTAGCCGCTGGTCAGGATCGGCCCGAACACCTTGATGGCTTCGCGGACCCGGGTCGGGGAGGCGACGCAGCCGCCGTAACTGACGCGGTGCAGGCTGGAGAGGTCGGTGCCGGTGATCGACGGGTGGTCCAGCAGCCGGTGGAGCAGCGGCGGCAGGACCCAGAGGTCGGTGATGCGCTCGCGTTCGACGGCGGCCAGCACCTCGCCGGGGTCGAAGGAGCGCTGAAGGAACACCGATCCCCCGTGATGGAGCGTCAGATCACTGAGCACTCCCGCGAGATGGGCGAGCGAGGTGGCGGCGAGGAAGCGGGGCGCCTTCCCGTCCGGGCCGAAGGGGACGTCGAACGCCCGGCGGTAGGGGCCGTGCAGGCTGAGGATGCCCTTGGGGATGCCGGTGGTGCCGCCGGTGTGTCGGATGCCCAGGTGGTCCTGCGGGCCGATCCGCACGGCCGGGGGTTCGGCCGGCCGGCGGGCGGAGGCCGCGATCGCGTCCTCGCCGACCGCGGCGGGGCCCGGACCCAGGGCGAGCACCGTCGGCACCTCGACCAGGGCGGTCAACTCCCTTGCCTCCGCGTACCGTTCGGCGTCGACGAGGAGGACGGCGGTGTCGACACTGGCGACGATCCCGGCGAGGACGGCGGTGCTCATCCCGTCGTAGAGGTTGACCACCCGGGCGCCCGCGACGCCGACGGCGTAGCGGGCGGCGAGCGCCTCGGGGGTGTTGCCGGTGAGGAGGGCGACGGTGTCGCCCCGGGTGACGCCGCGGGCGACGAGCTCGTGGGCCAGGCGGTAGGCGGTGGCGGCGAACTCGCCGGCGGTGAGGGTGGCGCCGTCGGCGGTGGTGACGGCCGGCCGATCGGGATCCCGGGCGAGGGACCGCAGGACGAGGGCGGGTGCGCTGATGAACTCCGCGTCGCTCATGGCCACTTCTTCCTGGTAGGCAGCAACCATGGGCCCAGGCTAGCCGGGTGCCGGGCGGCACGCCGGACCGACGCTCGGTCGGTTCCCGGGAGCGCGGCACACCGTACAGTCCTCCCGACAGTCCTCTCGAGCGGACGTGGCCGGGCGGTCGCCCGGACCGGGGTGCCGGAAGGCGTCGATGCCGGGCCGCGGCAGGAACGAACGACCAGAGACGAAGGGCCTGAACGCCATATGCGACAGCGCAGTCTGCGGGACCTCCAGGTGTCGGCCATCGGCCTCGGCTGCATGGGGATGTCCGCCTTCTACGGCACGGCCGACCAGGACGAGGGCGTCGCGACCGTCCGGCGCGCGCTGGACCTCGGCATCACCTTCCTCGACACGGCGCAGGTCTACGGACCGCTCACCAACGAGTCCCTGGTCGGCGAGGCCGTCCGGGGGCACCGTGACGAGTACGTGATCGCCACCAAGTTCAACTACCGTATGGACAGCGCCGTTCCGGGCGACATGTCGACCGTGGGCCGCCAGGACGGCTCGGCCGAGCACGTCCGCGGTTCCGTCCACGGCTCACTCGCGCGGCTCGGGACCGACCGCATCGATCTGTACTACCAGCACCGGGTCGACCCGACCGTGCCCATCGAGGAGACCGTCGGCGCGCTCGGCGAACTCGTCGCCGAGGGAAAGGTGCGCCACATCGGGCTGAGCGAGGCGAGCGCCGAGACCATCCGCCGCGCCCACGCCGTCCACCCGGTCACCGCCGTCCAGAGCGAGTACTCGCTCTGGACCCGGGACGTGGAGGCCGAGGTGCTCCCCACCTGCCGGGAGCTCGGAATCGGCTTCGTGCCGTACTCCCCGCTCGGCCGCGGCTTCCTCGCGGGCCGCTTCAGCTCCCCGGACGAGCTCGACAAGGACGACTTCCGCCGCACCAACCCGCGCTTCGCCGAGGCCAACCTGGCGGCCAACCTCCGGCTCGCCGACAAGGTGAAGGAGATCGCCGCGGAGAAGGAGGTCACCCCGGCCCAACTGGCGATCGCCTGGGTACTGGCCCGCGGCGAGGACCTCGTGCCGATCCCGGGCACCAAGCGCCGCACCTACCTGGAGCAGAACGCGGGCGCGGTCGACGTCGAGCTGACCGCCGAGGACCTGGCCCGCATCGAGGCCGAGCTGCCCCCGGTCGAGGGCGAGCGCTACGACGAGGACGGGATGCGCACGGTGAACCGCTGACCGGCCGCCGCCGACCGGTCCGGCGCCGCACAGCGGCGGGGGCCTTCCGGCGGGCGAACGCGGTCGTCGTAGTCTGACGATCGCTCCGATCGCGGGGCCGCGTGCGGCGGGTCCGGAACACCGTCGCGACCCCGCGCGCACCGCCTTCGCCCGTCCACCGAGAGGAACCCCCCATGACGCAGGACCGGTCGGTCGTCGCAGACGCAGCGGCGGACGGGACGGCGGGCGCCGTGCTGCCCGCGCCCCGGACCCCCTCGCCCCGGGAAGCACCGGCCCTGAACTGGGGGGTGATGGCACCGGGCGGGATCGCGGCCCACTTCACGGAGACCTTGCAGAAGCACACCGGGCAGCAGGTCGTGGCGGTCGGCTCGCGCGACGCCGCGCGAGCCCGCGCGTTCGCCGACCGGTTCGGCATACCCACGGCCCACGGACGGTACGCCGATCTCGTCGAGAACGACGAGGTGGACATCGTCTACGTCGCTTCGCCGCACTCGGCCCACTTCGAGCACGCGATGCAGGCGATCGAGGCGGGCCGGCACGTCCTCGTGGAGAAGGCGTTCACGCGCAACGCCCGCGAGGCCGAGCAGTTGGTCGAGGCAGCCCGCGAGCGCGGGGTGTTCCTGATGGAGGCGATGTGGACACGCTTCCTGCCGCACATCGACGTGGTCCGCCAGGTGCTCGGGTCCGGGCTGCTCGGCGAGGTGCACACCGTCACGGCCGACCACGGCCAGCGAATGGATCCCGACCCGGCGCACCGTATGTTCGCCCCCGAGCTGGCGGGCGGAGCCCTTCTCGACCTCGGCGTCTACCCGGTCTCCTTCGCCTCGATGGTGCTCGGGCCGTTCGCCTCGGTCACGGCGGTGGGCACCAAGGCCTTCACCGGTGTCGACGGGCAGGCCTCGATCATCGTGACCACCGGGTCCGGTGCGCACGGTGTGCTGAACACGACGCTCTTCGCCCGCACTCCGACCTCGGCCTCGATCTCGGGGACGCGTGCCCGCCTGGAGATCGACGGCCCCTTCTACGGAGCCGCCCGGATCCGGCTCGTCGGCCGGGACAACGAGCTGCTCGACACCTTCGTCCCGGCGCGGCAGGACGGGGGCATGAGCTACCAGGCGGCCGAAGCGGCCCGGTGCATCGCTGCCGGGCGGCTGGAGTCCGACCTGATGCCGCTCGCCGAGACACTGGACATCATGCGCGTCCTGGACGGCGTCCGCCGCGACCTGGAGGTCGTCTTCCCGGGAGAGTGACCCGCCGGCGTCCGGCTCAGGCCGCCGGGAAGCGGTCGATGTTCCGCTCCACCCAGGTCCGCAGGTGGGCGAGCGGAGCGCAGGCGTCGCGGCCGAGCGCGGTCAGGCTGTACTCGACCCGCAGCGGGACCTCCGCGAAGACCTCGCGGTCCACCAGGCCGTGGTCCTCCAGCCGGCGCAGGGTCTGGGTGAGCACCTTGGGGCTGACGCCCTGCAGCCGGGCGCGCAGGGCGCCGAAGCGCTGCGGGCCCTGCTCCAGCGCGCCCAGGGCGAGGGCGCTCCACTTGTTGGCGAGCAGGTCGAGCAGGTCGCGGCACGGACAGGCGGCGGCGTAGACATCCTTCGGCGCATCGCAGTCGGCGGACGCCGCCGGGACCAGGGGCAGGGTCGCTTTCGTCGTCATATCGCCATAGTACCCAAAAGGAACTAGTAGCCCTTGCGGGTTACCACTACCTGTTGCGTACCGTCGTCGTGACGGCCCTCGGGAGCCGGCGCCGGCCAGGTCTACCGGAGCCGCACCCGCCCGCACCGAGGGCCGGAACAGGACGACATCCCGCAACGAAGGACGCCGTGATGAGCAAGAACGAGATCCCCGCGACGATGCGTGCGGTGGCCTACCGCGCGAGCCTGCCCGTCGAGGACCCGGACAGCCTGCAGGACGTGGAGCTGCCGGTGCCGCAACCCGGTCCGCGGGACCTGCTGGTCCGGGTGGAGGCGGTGGCGCTGAACCCGGTCGACCACAAGGTGCGCCGGAACGTCGACCCGCAGGGCGACTGGAAGGTGCTCGGCTGGGACGCGGCCGGCACGGTGGTCGCGGTGGGCTCCGCGGTCGAGCTGTTCGAGGTCGGGGACGAGGTCTACTACGCCGGGGCGATCGACCGACCGGGCGCCAACGCCGAGTACCACGCCGTGGACGAGCGGATCGTCGGGCGCAAGCCCTCCTCGCTCTCCTTCGCCGAGGCCGCCGCGCTCCCGCTGACCGCGCTGACCGCCTGGGAGGGGCTGTTCGAACGGCTGGGCCAGGCCGCCGTCGCCCCCGACCGCAGCGGCACCCTGCTGGTGACCGCCGCCGCCGGCGGGGTCGGCGCGATGGTCTCCCAGCTGGCCCGCGCGCTGACCGGGCTGACCGTCGTCGGCACGGCCTCCCGTCCGGAGAGCTCCGAGTTCGCCCGTCGGATGGGCGCCCACCACATCGTCGACCACCGGAAGCCGCTGGCCGGGCAGCTGGCCGAGGTGGCCCCGGACGGGGTGGACCTGGTGTTCAGCACGGTCGGCACCGACCACAACCTCCCGGCCTACGCCGAGGCCCTGAAGCCCTTCGGAGCGATCGTGGCCATCGACGACTTCGGCGCCCTGGACATCGGCGTGCTCAAGTCCAAGAGCATCTCGTTCCACTGGGAGTTCATGTACACCCGCTCGCTGCACCGCACCCCGGACCGGGACGCCCAGCACCGCATCCTGAACCGGGTGGCCCGGCTGGCCGACGACGGCGTGCTCACCAGCACGGCGACAACCGACCTCGGCCCGGTGAACGCCGCCAACCTCCGCGAGGCCCACCGCCGCCAGGAGTCCGGTGCCACCATCGGCAAGACCACCCTGACCGGCTTCGTCCGGTGAGCACCCGGCCTCGGCGGCTCAGCGGGCGAGGGAGACGGCGAAGGGCTTGAAGCCGTCCCGGCGCAGGACGTGGGGCACCACGAGGATCATGGCCTCGGTGGCGCGGGCCGTGGTGATGCCGCCGAGGTCCTCGATCCAGCCGGGCTGCCACCCCAGGTCGCCGAGCAGGCCGGTGACGGTCCGCTTGGCGTCCTGGTCGTCGCCCGAGAGGTACGCGGTCGGTGGGGTGGCCAGGGTTCCGGGGGCGGTCATGACCGTGAACAGCATGGTGTTGAGGGTCTTCACCACGCGGGTGTCGGGGAGGGCGGCCTGGAGCTGCTCGGCAAGGCTGCTGCCGGGGTAGCGAAGGGCGCCGGGCAGACCGTCCTCGGCGTCGTGGGTGGCGTTGGAGACGTCGACCAGGATCTTGCCGGCGAGCTCGGCGCGCAGGCCGGCCAGGCGCTCCAGCGAGGTGTGGCCCGGTGTCGCGTTGATCACCACCTGCGCCGTGCGGGCGGTGGTGCGGTGGTCGGCGAGGGTGATGTGCGGCAAGGCGGCGGGGGCCGGAGTCCCCGCCGGGCTCCGGACGCCGAGGGTGACGCGGTGTCCGGCTGCGGAGAGCTTGCGGGCGAGGTCGGTGCCGACGCGGCCGGCGCCCAGGATGCCGATGGTGGTCACGAGTTGGTGCTCCTTGCGGTATCGGGACGGAGGAGGAACGGGGAGGTCCGGTCAGACGATCGGCGCGAGGACCTCGAGGGCGGCGGTGTGGATGCCGGGCGCGGAGGCCAGGAAGTCGCGGCTGCCGGTGTGCCAGGGCTCGCCCGCCAGGTCGGTGACGGTGCCGCCGGCCTCCGAGACCAGCAGGGCGCCGGCCACCAGACCGGAGCGGACGTCGGAGAACTGCCAGAACGCGTCCATGCGTCCGGCGGCGACGTGGATCAGCTGCATCGTGGCGGGGACGGAGACCCGCACGACGAGGCCGTTGACCAGCATGGCGGTGACCGAGTCGCCGATCCGCCGGAAGGTGCGCCCGTCCTCGCCGGGCCGGGCCTGGCCGGTGCCGATGAGCGCGGCGCCAAGGTCGGTCTTGGCGGACACCTTCAGGGGCCGGCCGTTGAGGTGGGCACCCGCACCGGCCACGGCGGTGTAGGTGTCGCCGGTCAGCGGCAGGTGGACGACGGTGAGCACCGGCCGGTTGTCGCGGACCAGGGTGGCGGTCACGGACCAGTCGTCCATGCCGTGCACGTGGTTGATGTTGCCCTCGGCCGGGTCGACGACCCACCACTCCCCCGGCGGGAGCGCACCGCCGGCCAGCTCGTCCTCGGCCCACTGCGATCCGGGCCGGGCCCGCAGCAGCGGCTCCCGCAGCACGTCCAGCACCGCGTCGTCGTTGGCGTGGATCTCGGCGACCACCTCGTCCAGGCTCACGCCCCGGGCGTGCGGGGTGTGGCGCTCGCGCAGCGTGATGCCGGCGGTCCTCACCGCGGCGGACACCTCGGACAGCAGCGCCCGGTCGGCGGCGGAAGGCGCGGAAGGCATGGCGGTGCTCATGGAAGGCTCCCTGGATTCGATGGTGCGGGTGGTCTCTCGCTCGCCCGCACTTCGAAGGTAGGACCCCCGGTCATTAACAACAAGTGCATGCTGTGCACTTGTAGAGTGACTGCCATGCAACTGGACCTGAACCTCCTCACCGCCCTGGACGCCCTGCTGGAGGAGGGCAGCGTCGCCGGCGCCGCAGCCCGGCTGCACGTCACCGCACCGGCGATGAGCCGCTCCCTGGGCCGGATCCGCAAGGCCACCGGCGACCAGATCCTGGTCCGCACCGGCCGCAGCATGGTGCCCACCACCCGGGCACTCGCCATGCGCGCCCAGGTCCACACCCTCGTGCAGCAGGCCCAGCAGCTGCTGTCGGCCCAGCAGGAGCTCGAACTGGCCTCGCTGGAGCGGGTGTTCACCGTGCGCTGGCACGACAGCCTGACCGCCGCCTGCGGCAGCGCCCTGATCACGGCCGCCCGCCGCCAGGCACCCGGCGTCCGGCTGCGCCTGCCCGCCGAACCCGGCACGGACGACGCCGAGCTGCGCCGGGGCGAGGTCGACCTCGCGTCCGGCTCCGGCGTTCCGACCCTCCCCGACCTCCGCCACCACCTGGTCGGCAGCGACAGGCTGACCGTCGCCGTCCGCCCGGGCCACCCCCTCACCGAAGGACCGCCGGGCATCGAGCGCTATGCCGCCGCCGAGCACCTCACGGTCTCGCGGCGCGGGAGTCTGCGCGACCCGATCGACGACGCTCTGGCCCAGCACGGCCTCGAACGACACGTCGTCACCGCCGGGCCCACCGCCGCCTTCGCCCTGCAACTCGCCCTCGACAGCGACTTGGTGGCCACCGTCCCCGACGCGGTCACCCGTACGGCCCGGGAGCGCCTCGGCCTGGTCACCCTGCCGCTGCCGCTCCCGCTGCCCGAGGTCCCGCTGTACCTGCTGTGGCACCAGCGCTACGACGACGACCGCGCCCACACCTGGCTGCGCAAGCTGGCCACCGACACCGTCCGGGCACTGTTCGCGGCGCCGGCCGCCCCCTGACCACCCATCGGCGACCACGGCGGTCGATCGGCCCACGCTCTCCAGGACAGAGGCCTGGGGGCAGTGCGGGCGAGGAGGTCGGTGCGCGGTGGCCTCGTCGACGGCCTCGGTCAGCAGTCGGACCCCTCGCGCTCCCGGCCCCGCCCTCAGCCGGGTCGGCCGGCCGCCACCAACGGGCAGCCGGTACCGACACGTGCGGCGAGTTCGGCGCGCAGGGCGGCGAGTTCGGCCATGCGCGCGTCGACGACCCGGATCTTCTCCTCGAACAGCGCGGTCAGCGCCAGCGCGGTGTCCGGTGCCCCGCGCAGTTCCTCGCCGTTGAGCGCGATCTCCGCCAAGGAGAATCCGAGGGTCTGCGCGGTGCGGACGTAGTGCAGCCAAGCCACCGCCTCGGGCGGGAAGTCGCGGTAGCCGTTGGCCGTGCGCCGGGACGCGAGGAGGCCGACCTTCTCGTAGAACCGGATCGTGTCCCTGGTCAGCCCCGTCTCCGCGGCCAGCTCTCCGATGCGCATGCCCCAGTGCCCCCTTCGGACGGTGGACTTGACCTTGGACCGTACTCCACTGTTTAGCGTGGGGCTCCATCGACCCCGATCCCGACCCAGCCGGAGCCCCCCTCATGAGCCGTCCCCGCACCTCCGCACGTCCCTCCTATCTCAACGTCGTACGCGCGAGCGCCTGGTACGACCTCGCCGTCACCGCGGGATTCGCGACACCGTGGACCTACACGCTGGTCCACAACGCGCTCTCCGCACTGGGCGACAGCCTCGGATGGGGCGTCCTGCCCGAACTCGACCCGTGGCAGACCCTGACCGCCAACCTGATGGGTTCGGTCGTGATCGTCTGGGCCGCCCTGCGCATCCTGCGGCCGCTGCGGCTGCACGGACTGCTCGACGGCATAGCGCGCGTCCTGTTCTCGTCGTGGATGGCGTACGCGCTGGCCCACGGCGCCCCGCGGATCCTGTGGCTCTTCCTCGTCGTCGAGGTGGCGTGGGGCATCGTCCAGCTCGTGCCGTGGCGGCCGAACGGACAGGCCGACCCGGCTCGGCGGCCGACCGAAGCACTCAGCCCGACCTCGGCGTAACCACGCCGGCTCTCCGGCCCGGGCGGCGGACGGTCAGCGGTGGTTGACGATGACGGAGATGCCCCAGCCGATCGACGCGAGCACCACGGCGAGGAGCAGTCCGGCCAGGGCGTAGCCCACCGGCCCGGCGGTGGGGCGGTCGGCCGCCGGTTCACCGGACGGGACGGACGGGACGGACGGGTTGAGCAGGCGCAGGGCGAGGGCGAACATCGCGGGCAGGCCGGCGCCGGTGAGCATCCCCACCACGGCGATCCTCCACAGCGCGTCCAGGTTGATCCAGGAGTTCACGAGCCCACCTCGTCCTTGGCCTTGACGGGCTCCGGGACCACCGAGCCGGTCCACGCGGCGTTGACGTTCTCCGGCGTCACGGCCGGGTAGCGGGAGGCGACGAAGAAGCCGATCGACGCCACCACCAGCACCACGAACACCACCACCACGCCGGCCGTCCCGCCGATCCCGTTCGCGGTCCAGTAGGCCGCCGCGCCGACCAGCGCGGCGGCCGGCAGGGTGAACAACCAGGCCGTCACCATCCGGCGGGCGAGCTGCCAGCGCACCTCGGCGCCCTTCCACCCGACCCCCGAGCCCAGGATCGATCCGGTGGCCACGTGCGTGGTGGAGAGCGAGTAGCCGAAGTCGGTGGAGCAGAGGATCACGGCGGCCGAGGCCGACTCGGCGGCCATCCCCTGGGCCGGTGCGATCTCCACCAGGCCCTTGCCCAGGGCGCGGATCACCCGCCAGCCGCCGGCGTAGGTGCCCAGGGCGATCGCCAGCGCGCAGGAGAGGATCACCCAGTCCGGGGCCTTCGCCCCGGGCGACAGGGTGCCGTTGGCGATCAGGGCGAGGGTGATGACGCCCATGGTCTTCTGCGCGTCGTTGGTGCCGTGGGCCAGCGACACCATGGAGGCCGAGCCGATCTGGCCCAGCCGGAACCCGTGCTCGCGCGGGCGTTCGGACACGTCCCGGGTGATGCGGCGGACCAGCAGGGTGCCGACCACGGCCACCCCGCCGGCGACGAACGGCGACAGCGCGGCCGGCACGATCACCTTGGAGACCAGGCCCTGCCACTTGACGGCCGAGAAGCCGGCCGCCGCCACCGTCGCCCCGATCACCCCGCCGATCAGCGCGTGCGAGGAGCTGGAGGGGATCCCGAGGTACCAGGTAGCCAGGTTCCACAGGATGCTGCCGGTCAGACCGGCGCAGACCACGGTCAGGGTCACCGCCCCGCCGGCCACCAGGCCGTTGGCGATGGTCGCCGCCACCGCCGTCGACAGGAACGCGCCGAGCAGGTTCAGCACCGCCGAGACCGCAACCGCGACCCGCGGCCGGAGGGCCCCGGTGACGATCGAGGTCGCCATCGCGTTGCCGGTGTCGTGGAAGCCGTTGGTGAAGTCGAAGCCCAGCGCCGTGATCACCATCAACGCCAGGACCGCGTCGTTTCCGGTCACGCACCCGAACCTAGCCCGCACGCCGCGCCGGGCGGGCCCGCGACGGCCCGGCGCACCGCACAGCGGGGGCCCGCCATCCGATCGGCCCAACACCGCGGGCCGGATCCGGGCCGCCGGTCCTCAGGAATCGCGGACTTCCCCCAGACGGCGGGCCCCGGTCCCGCAGCGGGCCGAGCACCGCTCCCGGTGGGCGGGAGACCGATCCGCTGCCGGATCCGCCGCAGTGCGGCCGGCGCCCACCAGGCCCGGTGTCCCAGCAGCTTCATCGTCGCCGGAACGAGCACCGCCCGGACCAGGGTCGCGTCCACCACGACGGCGATCACCAGGCCGACGCCGATCATCTGCAGGAAGGCGATGGACGAGACCAGGAAGTCGCCGACCACGACCGCCATCAGGAGAGCGGCACTGGAAATGATCCTCCCGGTCCGTTGCAGGCCGAGCGCGACGGACTCGCCCGGATCGCCGGTGCGGTCGTAGCTCTCCTTGATCCGGGAGAGCAGGAACACCTCGTAGTCCATCGCCAGACCGAAGGCGATCGCCACGATCAGCACCGGGAAGTCGGCGTCGATCGCGCCGATCGGGGTGAAGCCCAACAGGTCGTGCAGATCCTCGCCGCCCTCCGGGCCACCCTCCGCCCGACTGGCTGAGCCGTCAGGGCGCGATCGGCAGCTGCCGCTTGTGCTCGGTGAGCCGGTACCGGCGGACGATCGCGGCGAACGCGTCCTCCGCCACCGGCTTGCCCTCCAGGAAGTCGTCGATGTCGTCGTAGGTCACGCCGAGCGCATCCTCGTCCGGCAGCCCCGGCTTCAGCGTCTCCAGGTCGGCGGTCGGCGTCTTCCAGATCAGCGCGGCCGGCGCGCCCAGCGCCTCCGACACGGCGCGCACCCGGCGCTTGGTCAGCCCGGTCAGCGGCACCACGTCCGCCGCGCCGTCGCCGAACTTGGTGAAGAAGCCCGACACCGCCTCCGCCGCGTGGTCGGTGCCCACCACCAGGCCGTCGTACGCGCCGGCCACCGCGTACTGCGCGACCATCCGCTGCCGGGCCTTGATGTTGCCCTGCACGAAGTCCTCGTGGTGCGCGTCCCGGAACTGCGTCCCGCCCGCCCGCACCGCGGCCAGCGCCGCGTCGCTCGCCGCCTTCACGTCGACCGTGAGCACCTGGTCCGCGCGGATGAACTCCAGCGCGAGCTGGGCGTCCGCCTCGTCCGCCTGCGTGCCGTACGGCAGGCGCATCGCGTAGAACGTCGCCTCGTGCCCGGCGGCCCGCACCCGCTCCACCGCCAGCTGGCACAGCCGGCCGGCCGTCGTCGAGTCCACGCCACCGCTGATCCCCAGTACCAGCGACCGCAGCCCGGTCGAGGTCAGCCGCTCCGCCAGGAACGCCACCCGCCGCTCGATCTCCACCTCCGCGTCGAACTCCGACTCCACCTGGAGTTCCCGCGCGATCTCCCGCTGCACAGCCGCCACGTCGCTCACGACCTGCTCCTCACTAGACCCACCGGCCCCCATTCACCGGACCGGCCCCCAACTCTAGAGGAGCCCGCAGACCGCCCACGGCCGCCCCCGACGCTCACTCCACCCGGGCTGCCACCAGTGCCGCGCACCGGGCGGTCGGGTGCGTGCCGGTGTCGACCGTCAGGTCGTAGCTGATGCCGTGGTGGACGGCGACCGCCTGGGCGACCGCCATGCCCACCGCGCGGTCGCCGCGGGCGGCCTCGCGGGCGGCGGCGGTCTCCGGGGCGCAGTGGACGCCGACCCAGAGCACGTCCAGGCCGTCCAGGGCGTCGCGCCAGCGCTGCTGGGAGGCCGGGCCGCCGAGGAAGACGTCGTCGACGACGACGCGGGCACCGGCACGGGCCATGGCGGCGATGCCGTGGGCCCAGGCGGTGTCGAGCAACCGGAAATCGTCACCGACGGTGACGGTTTCGGTGTCGACGGCGATACCTTCGGCACCGTCGCGCAGCCGGGCGGGCAGGGCGTCGACGAGGGTGTCGACGCCGAAGGCGAGCCAGGGGCCGGGCAGGAGGTTCTGGAGGGCCCGGGCGAGAGTGGTCTTGCCGGAGCTGGAGCCCCCGTTGAGGACGATCACCTGTGTACGCACAGGGCGCAGCCTACGGCGGGAGCGCGGCCCGGCGGGCTTGGACTCCTGGCGGGCGAATCCTCCCACGTGGCGAACCCCTCCGGTGGCGGCGGCACGACGCACCCGAGCGCCTCGCACCAGAAGCGGGCGAGGCGCTCGGGTTCCGCACAGTCGAAGGTGACCTGGAATTGCTTGATCGATGACATCGGCCCGCCATGGCGGCACGCACCGCCCACCGGGTCCCCTGGGCGGCCGTTGGTCGTTCCGCCTCTCGTCGGGGAGGCCCTGTGGTGTGGTCAGGCCGTGCGCTTCAGGTAGGCCTCGATCTCGTCGGCGGCGCGGGTGGCACCGCCCGCTTCCCGGATGAGCCGCTGCGCCTCGGTTCCCCGCTCCCGCACGGCCGCATCGGCGGCCACCTCGGTGATCGCGGCCCTCAGCAGGCTCACATCGGCCTCCGCCGGCAGCAGTACCTGACCGAGGCCCAGCTCGGCCACCCGCGCGGTGTTGGCCGCGACGTCCGGCCAGGACGGCACTCCGAGTATCGGGCAGCCGGCGTCCAGGGACTCCAGCACGCCGCCCATGCCGCCGTGGGTGATCATCAACCGGGCGTGACGGAGCACCGCCAAGTGCGAGACCCAGCGGTGGACCTCGACGTTGTCCGGCAGCAGACCGAGGTCGGCCGGGTCCATCCCCCCGCCGACCGAGATGACGGCGTGCCAGGGCAGCTCGGCGAAGGCGTCCACGCACAGTCGGAAGAACTCCGGATGCTTGTTGTGCACGGTCCCCATCGAGACCAGCGCCACCGGCAGGCCGCTCGCCGGGGGCTGCCACTCCCCCAGGAAGGAGCGGTCCGCGAGGCAGGGCCCGACGAAGGCGAAGCGCTCGTCGAAGCTCTCGCCGTACGGCTGGAAGAACCGCGGCACGTGGACGAGGTTGAGGCTCTCGGTGCGCATCATGAACTCGTGCACCGGCTCCTCGACGTCGTACGAGGCCAGCAACTCGGCCATCCGGACGCCGAATTCGACCATCACCTCCTCGGTGAGCGGGACTGCGCCGTCCGCCTCCATCATCTGCTGCACGAAGGAGTAGGTGTCGTTGGAGGCGAAGAACGGCGTCGACTGGACGGCCGGGATCCCCCAGGTGTGGGCCAGCACCCGGCCGGACTGGAAGGCCACGGCGTCGTAGACCACCGCGTCGGGCCTGGCGTCGCCGAACCATTCCTGGACCGCGCGCAGGACGGCGATGTTCTCGTCCAGGAAGATCAGCGGTGTGCGCCCGTTCTCGGGACCGCCCACGCTGTCCAGCGGCTGGGTGGAGTCGTAGCGCAGGTGTTCGGCGCCGACCTCGGCCAGGGCCTGGGCGAACTCGTCGACGGCCGCGTAGGTGACCCGGTGCCCGCGGCGTACCAGTTCACCGACGACCGCCAGAGTGGGGAAGACATGGCCGTGGGCCGGGATGTTGACCATCAGGATGTGGCTCACTGCTACTCCGTCGGTGTCGGGAGGAGGGAAGAAGGAAGAAGGAAGAAGGAAGAGGGAAGCGCGATGCGGGAAGGGGGAAGGAGCGCGGCAGGCCGCGCGGCTCAACTGGGGTCCTGGCCCGGGTCGGCCTCGGACTGCTGCGCGGACTGCTGCTCGGCGACCCACTGGGCGCCCGCGATCTCCTCGGCGCT
This sequence comes from Streptomyces sp. XY431, assembly GCF_001279805.1. Classification (NCBI taxonomy): domain Bacteria; kingdom Bacillati; phylum Actinomycetota; class Actinomycetes; order Kitasatosporales; family Streptomycetaceae; genus Streptomyces; species Streptomyces sp. XY431. Next base: position 14,307 of record NZ_LGDO01000519.1, on the reverse strand, counting down.
CAGCTGCCGGCGCGGGATCCAGGCGGGGACGGTGCCCTCCTCGTTGCGGCCTTTGTCGAGGATCGCCAGGTTGTGGTAGAAGTGCGCGCCGGCCAGCGTCCGGTCGGTCCCGCTCGGGCGGTGCGCGGTCGGCGGCTCGTGCTCCTCGTGGTTGAGGCCGTCGAGCAGCTGCTTGAGGAATCCCATGCTGGTGGTCGGGTCGCCGAGCCGCTCCGAACTGCCGCCGTAGCCCGGCCAGTACGAGGTCTGCAGGTCCTCGATCACATAGAGCCCGCCCGGAACCACGTGTGGGAAGAGCGCGCCGAAGGCGGCGATGACGTCCGGGCAGTAGTGGCTGCCGTCGTCGATGACGATGTCGATCGGCCCGATCCGCTCGGCCAGCGCGGTGAGGAAGGCCGGGTCCGCCTGGTCGCCCTGGACGGTGTGGATCCGCTGCTCGCGCAGCGCCGTCTTGTCGTAGACGTCGACCCCGTAGACGAGACCCCGCCGGAAGAAGCGCTTCCACATCCGCAGCGAGCCACCGCCCGCCGCCGGATCGGCGTAACCGCCGATCCCCAGCTCCAGGACGGTGAGCGGCCGGTCCCGCAGCGGGGCGAAATGCCGGGCGTAGTGCTCGGTGTAGTAGTGCAGCCCCCACTTGTCCGACCCGTGGCGCAGCGACAACTCGGCCAGGTCGAGCGGCTGCTCCACCAAGCCGCGGAGCAGTTGCTGGACGACCGGGAAGGCCGCCAGTGCGGGCATCAGCCGAGCCGGGTCCTCGATGCCGTGCCAGGTGATCCTGGGCGTGCGGTTGCCTGCGGTGTGCCGGGCGCCGAAGACGGCGCGGGCCAGGTCGAGCAGGTCCAGCTCGACGGTGGCGCTGGGCTCGTCGGCCGGCCCGGTGCGGTGCTCGGCCTTGGGGCCGGCCAGCAGGTGGCGCCGGAGCACCTGGCCGTCGAAGGCGAGCTCGAACTGCACCACCACCGCCGCGGCGGCGGCGAGTTGCTCGCTCAGGTCGGCCCGGCCGACCAGTTCGTCCACCAGGTCGGCGGCCGTCTGCTCGGCGCCCGCCGACCTGATCACCGCTGCAAGCTGCTCCTCGGGCCCGTCCGCCGCCAGGACAAGGGCGCGGATCCGGCGCAGGCCGGTCTCGTGCGGGTCCGCGCCGTGGTCCGACGGGCCGTTCTCGTACTGTCCGTTCTCGTGCTGTCCGGTGAGGGCGGTCATGCGTGAGCCTTTCCACGAGGGAATCGAGAGGACGGGGAACGGATCAGGGCTTCTTCCAGGCCGGGGTGACGCCGTCGGTCATCGCCGGAGTCGGCGCAAGTGGCGGCGGTCACAACAGGCCGGGGCGCCGGAGCGGTCGATGCCGAGGCCGTAGGCGGTGGTCAGGACCTCCGACCGACCATCGGACCAGGTTGCACGGAGACTTGTTCGAACCACCCCTGCACGGACCGGGAGGTCCGGTACAGCTCCAGGCCGTGGGGCTCGGCCCCGACGCCGCCGCCGGAACAGGTACCCCGAACTCCTGACAGCTCCCGTGACCCGGCGTGGCGGAAGAGGTGGTGGTGCGGACCGTGCGTGGTGCGGCAGAAGTGGGCACGACAGCACAGTACGCAGAATACGGCGTCCGACCAGAGCTTCGGGAACTGTCTCGTGACGCGATATCGATACGCTATCCGGGTCTGGAAAAATGGCCGATAGCGTACCATCGGCATGCATTGTCCGCCCTCGGAAATGATTTGATTTCGGCCGGTCCGCCCGGGCGGGCCCACGGGGAAGTTCAGGGAACAGTGCGCCCCGCCTTCTTCTCGTCCTCATGGAATTCCGGTAGAACGCGGGGTGGCCACGCTCCGACGCTCAGCACACCGAGGGAGTGCGCCCGGGAGACCAGAGCCGGCCGGTTCGCGGCCTGGAAATGGCGCATCATCAGCCCGATGCGGTACTCGATGCCCTGCCGACTCAGATAGAGCGACGCCGCCAGCCGTGCGGTCGAGGTGCCGATCGCGACGCCTTCCAGAATGCGGACGTCCACGGCGGTCAGCCGCCGGACGTCCGCGCCGCCGGCAAGGTGCCCGCCCGTCGGACGGGCGTCGGCGGCGGGCTCGGACCGCGGCTGCCGCGGCGCGGGCTTGATCTCCTCGGAGGTCGCTGCCGGTGTCACTCCTCGGTCTTCCTTTCCTGTCGTCCGTGGTCTCAGGTCCGAAGCGTGCCGGCGAGGTGCTCGCGGAGCATGTTGGTCACCTCGTCCGCCCGGTCGCTGAGGTAGAAGTGCCCGCCGGGGAAGACCCTGAGGTCGAACGCCGCCGTCGTGCGGTCGCACCAGCGCCTGGCCTCGGGGACCGGGGTCCAGCGGTCCTGGTCCCCGACCACGGCGGTGACCGGGCAGTCGACCGCGGCGTCGCGGTCGGCCCGGTAGGCCCCCAGAGCCCGGTAGTCGCCGCGCAGCGCGGGCAGCACCATCCCCAGCAACTCCTCGTCCTCCAGGAGCCGGGCGTCGGTGCCGCTCATCGCTCTGACCTCGGCCACGATGCCCTCGTCGTCGAGCGGGTGGGCGAGCTCGGGCCCGTCCGCGGACGGCCCCTTCCGACCGGAGACGAAGAGGTGGTCGATCCGACCGCCCGCGCGCTCGATCCGCCGCGCCACCTCGAAGGCGACCAGCGCGCCCATGCTGTGCCCGAAGAGAGTCAGGGGGAGGTCGTCCCAGCGGCGCAGCGCTTCGGTCACTTCGTCGGCCATGCGGTGCAGGTCCTGGACACCGGGTTCCTCCCGGCGGTCCTGCCTGCCGGGGTACTGCACGGCCAGGAGGTCGACCGGGCCGCACAGCGCGGCGGACACCGGGAAGTAGAAACTCGCCGAGCCGCCGGCGTGCGGAAAGCAGACCAGTCGGCGCGTGGCTGTCGGCGAGGGATGGAAGCGGCGGCACCACAGGTCGCTGCCCAAGGAGAGGGAGGTCATGTCGGCCTTTCATTCCTTTCGAGAAATCCGCGCGGTGCCTGCGGGCGGGGTGTGGTGACCACGTGGGGCACCCTCGGCAACGGCGGCCGACTGGTACGTGCTGATACGGGAATCTCCGATCGACGGCGCTCGGCGAGTCACGAGCGCGGCATATGACAGCCTGCCATGTCCATCGGAATATCAGCAAGTACGCATCGGACCGTACCCGACCGCTCATGTCCGGTTCGATTCCGGCTGTTTCGCCAGCGAATGGTGGGAACGTTGTGGCGCGGAGCAATCCTGTGGAGGCGGGTGCCGGCAGCCACGCGCCGTGGACCCGTTCGTCCGACCCGGTGCGGCTGCGCGGCGAGCACGGGCACGGGCACGGGTACCCGGTGGAACAGTGGGGCAAGCCCGATCGGGTGCTGCGCCAGGCTCCCCGTCCGGTGAGCGGCGGCGCCGGGCGCCGGCCTGTCCCGACTGCCGTGACGGTGCCGCGCAGCGTAAACCCGGCATGAGCGCAAGACCTGTGCTCTAGGAATACATCTAGATACGACAGGACCGCGTTGACCCGCACCAGGCCACCCAAGACGCTGGTGGCAGTCTTGCCCACCGGTCGTGCGACGAAGAGGACTCTCTTGAACTTCCTGTTGCTGGGCCCGCTTTCGGTCCGGTTGAACGCACGTGAGGTGCATGTGTCGGCGCCGAGGCAGCGCGTGGTCATGGCGGCGCTCCTGCTCAACGCCAACCGGGTGATCTCGGTGGACCGGATCGCCGAGTACGTCTGGGACAACGCCCCGCCGCCGAGTGCCGCCGCGACCGTCCGCACCTATGTGATGCGCCTGCGGCAGTCGCTGGGCGAGCACGCCTCCGCCCGGATCCTCACCCGGGCGCCCGGCTACCTCCTCGAACTCGGCGAGCACGAGAGCGATCTCGGACAGTTCACGGCCCACCGCCGGCGCGCCGCGGAGCTGGCCGAGCGCGGAGACCTGGAGGGCTCCTCCGCCGAGCTGGCCGAGGCGCTCGCCCTGTGGCGCGAGGAACCGCTGGTCGACATCCCGTCACGGCGACTGCGCGACGTGGAGGGCCGCTACCTCCAGGAGCTCCGCCTGCAGACCACGGAGCTGCGGTTCGACGCGGAGCTGGCGCTGCTGCGGCACGCCGAGGTCGTGCCGGAGCTGACGCGGCTGGTGCGCAAGCACCCCTTGCGGGAAGCCCTGGTGGGCAAACTGATGCTGGCACTGTTCCGCTCGGGACGGCAGTCGGAGGCCCTGGACCTCTACCGGCGCACCCGGGTGCTGCTCGTCGAGCAACTCGGCGCCGAGCCGGGCGCCGAGCTGCGCGCGGTCCACCGGAGCATCCTCTCGGCCCACGACCGGCCCCGTACGCCGGACCCGCTGAAGCAGCCCTCGACGGCCCCGGAGGCGGCCGTCGCGACGGTGCCGCCCGCCGCCTGGGAGAGGTCCTGCTGGCCGAGTCCGGCGCAGCTCCCCTCGGTCCCGCTCCCGCTGTCGGCCCGCTCCGGTGCGCTCGCGCGACTGCAGCACTTCCTCACGACCGGCACGATGCCGGCGGGCATGGTGGCGACGGCGGTGGTGACCGGCCGGGGCGGTGTCGGCAAGAGCGCGCTGGCCCTGCACGCGGCGCACGCCGTGCGCGCCTCCGCGGTGCACGGCCAGCTCTACGCGGACCTCGGCGGAGCCGCGCGGCCGCTGACCGCCCGGGCGGTGCTGCCGCGGTTCCTGGCGGACCTCGGTGTGCCCCGGGACGAGATACCCGAGGAGGAGTCGGAACGGGAGAGCCTCTACCGCTCGCTCACCGCGGGCCGCCGGCTGCTGGTGGTCCTCGACAACGCCTCCAGCACCGCGCAGGTACGGCCGCTGATACCCGGCAGCGGGGGCAGCAGGCTGCTGGTGACCAGCCGACGGCGGCTGGCCGACCTGGAGGGGGCGCGCACCCTTCTGCTCGACCCGCTGGACGACGCCGGATCGCTGGAACTGCTGGGCAACATCGTCGGCCCGGCCAGGATCGGCGCCGAACCGCGGGCGGCCCGTTCGGTGCTGACGGTCTGCGCGGGCCTGCCGCTGGCGATCCGGATCACGGGGACCCGGCTGCTGGAGCGCCCGCACTGGAGCATCGGGCACTTCGCCCGCCGGCTCACCGAGGCCCCGCGGCTGCTGGACGAACTGTTCGCGGGCGACCTCGGTGTCCGGCCCTCCCTCGACGCCGACCACGCCGGGCTCCGGCAGACGACTCCGGCCGAGGCCGGCCCGGCGGCGGTCGACCCGGCCGAGGTGTTCACCGCGCTGGGGGCCGCCGGAGCGTGTTCGGTCTCCAGCAGCAGGGTCGCGGTGATGCTCGGCTGCCCCGAGGCACAGGCCGAGGAGGCGCTGGACGCCCTGGTCGAGGCGAATCTGCTGGGTGCGCCGACGGAGGGGCGCTACCGGCTGGACGCGCTGCTGCAGGCGTACGCCGTCGAGCAGGCGCAGGCGGCCGCCGTGGGCCGGCACGACCACCCGTACAGGCGCGCCGGGTGACCCTGCCGACGGCCCGGCGACCGGCGTCCGGGGGCCCGGCCCCCCTTCGCCCGACCGCCTTCCCACGAACCGCCTTCGCACCGACCGCCTTCGCGCCGATTCCTTCCGCCCCCATCCGCTTCGCCCCGATCCCCTTCGAGAGGACCCCCTCGCCATGGCCGACCAGACGACAGCCACCGATGACCTGCTCGCCTACGTCCGGGAGGTCTCCCTCCGCGACGACGACCTGCTGAGGGAGCTGCGGGAGACCACCGCGGACCTGCCTGGCGGGACCGCCATGCAGGTGATGGCGGAGGAAGGCCAACTGCTGTCCCTGTTGGTCGGGTTGACGGGCGCACGGGCGGTGCTGGAGATCGGCACCTTCACCGGCTACAGCACCCTGTGCATGGCCCGCGCACTCCCGGCCGACGGAGTGCTGGTGTCCTGCGACATCGAGGACCGGTGGCCGGCCATCGGGGCCGACTTCTGGAAGCGGGACGGGGTCGACTCCCGGATCGACCTGCGGATCGGCGACGCCTCCGCCACCCTGGACGCGCTGCTGGCCGAGCGTGGTCCGGAGAGCTTCGACCTGGTGTTCATCGACGCGGACAAGGCCAACTACGTCTCCTACTACGAGAGTTCGCTGGCCCTGCTGCGCTCCGGCGGTCTGATCGTGGTCGACAACACCCTCTTCTTCGGCCGGGTCGCCGATCCGGCCGCGACGGACCCGGACACCGCCGGGGTCCGGGCCCTGAACCGGCTGCTGCACCAGGACCCCCGGGTGGAGCTGTCGCTGCTGGTGATGGCCGACGGGATCACGCTCGTCCGCAAGCGCTGAGGGCGGCGGGCCGGAGCCCGGGAGCGCCGGACCGCCGCGGCGGTCACGACCTTCCCGGGCTCCTTTCCGGCACGCCCAGGTCCGGCACGCCAAGGTCCGGCACGCCCAGGTCGACTGCGTCCACGGTGACGACGGTGGACACCACGCGCGGGCCGGGGACCAGGTGCAGGCGCTGGAGTCCGGTGTCCTCCGGAGCCGGTGCGAGGATCGCGGAACACGGGCACGGGGCTTCGTCCAGGCCCTCGAAGCCCGCGAACCGGTAGGCGATCTCCATCATCCGGTTGCGTTCGGTCTCCCGGAAGTCGGCGACCAGGTGGACTCCGGACCGGGCGGCGGAGTCGGCCAGCCAGTTCAGCAGGGTCGCGCCGGCACCGTAGGCGACGACCCGGCAGGAGGTGGCGAGCAGCTTGAGGTGCCACAGGCCCGGGTGCCGTTCCAGCAGCAGGACGCCGACCGCGCCGTGCGGGCCGAACCGGTCGGTGAGGGTGACCACCAGGACCTCGTGCCGGGGGTCGGTGATCAGGCCCCGCAGCACCGCGTCCGGATAGTGGACCCCGGTCGCGTTCATCTGGCTGGTGCGCAGAGTGAGTTCCTCGACCCGGGACAGCTCCTCGCCGGTGGCCCGGCCGATGCGCATCCGCAGGTCCAGGGAGCGCAGGAACTCCTCGTCGGGGCCGGGGGCGGCCGCCCGCTCCGCCTCGCGGCGGAAGCCCGCCTGGTACATCTGGCGGCGCCGCCGGGAGTCGACGGTGCTGGTCGCGGGGGTGAACTCGGCGAGTCCGGGGAGGGCGAGGACCTCCTCGGCCGGGTAGCAACGGACCTCGGGAAGGTGGAAGGCCACCTCGGCGCGCTCGGCAGGCCGGTCGTCGACGAAGGCGACGGTCGTGAGCGCGAAGTTCAGCCGGTCGGCGATCCGGCGCACCGACTCGGACTTGGCGCCCCACCCGATCTCCGGCAGGACGAAGTACTCGGCCAGGCCGAACGCCTCCAGCCGGGCCCAGGCGTGCTCGTGGTCGTTGCGGCTGGCGACGGACTGCAGGATGCCCCGGGAGTCGAGCTCCATCACCACCTTGCGCACCTCGTCCGGCAGGTGCACCTCGCCGTCCTCCAGCAGCGTGCCCTGCCAGAGGGTGTCGTCCAGGTCCCAGACCAGGCACTTGACGGTGTCGACCATGTCGTCCTTCCTCGTCCTCTCGGCCGCGGGCCCGCTCACGGTGCCCCCGCGGTGGCGAGGGCGTGCTGCGCCAGCATCAGCCGGCACAGCTCGTTGCTGCCCTCGATGATCTCCATCAGCTTGGCGTCCCGGTACGCCCGGGCCACCGCGTGCCCGTCCCGGGACCCGGCCGAGGCCAGTACCTGGACGGCCGTCGCCGCGCCCCGGGCGGCCTGGGTCGCACTCACGTGCTTGGCCAGTACGGTCGCCACCACCTGGTCCGGCGACCCGTCGTCCCAGCAGCGGCTGGCGTGCTCGCAGGCCCGCGTCGCCACCTGCTCCGCCGTGTAGAGGTCGGCGAGGTGTCCGGCGACGAGCTGGTGCTCCGCGAGCGGCCGACCGAACTGCTCCCGTCCGGCGGCGTGTGCGGTGGCCGCCGCCAGACAGGCCCGCAAGATGCCCACGCATCCCCAGGCGACGGACATCCGCCCGTAGGCCAGCGCGGTCGTCACCAGCAGGGCGGGTGGCAGCCCGTGACCCCCCAGGACGCTGTCGGCCGGCAACCGCACCCCGTCGAGGTGGATGTCGGCGTGCCCGGCCGCGCGGCAGCCGAGCGGGTCGGCGATCCGCTCGATCCGGAGGCCGGGTGTGTCGGCGGGCACCACGACGGCCACCGCGCCGTCCTCGTAGCGGCCGACGACGACCAGCAGGTCGGCGTAGTGGGCTGCGGTCACCCACTTCTTGTGCCCGTCGACGACGACCGCGTCGCCGTCGCGGCGGACGGTCGTCGTCATCGCCGAGAGGTCGCTGCCGGCACCGGGCTCGCTGAAGCCGACCGCCGCCAGTGCCCCGCCGGTCAGCCGGGGGAGGTGGGCGGCCGACTGCTCGGCGGTGCCCAGGCGCTGGATGGTCCAGGCCGCCATGCCTTGGGAGGTCATCACGCTGCGCAGCGAGCTGCACAGGCCGCCCACGTGGGCGGTGTACGCGCCGCTGTGCGTGCTGCTGAGCCCCCAGCCGCCGAACTGCTCCGGGACTTCGGCGCACAGTCGGCCCTCGGCGCCGAGTTCGCGCAGCAGCGTCCGAGGGATCAGGCCGCTCCGGTCCCACTCCCCCGCCAGGTCGCCGACCCGCAGGGTGACGGAGGTCATGGCACCGCTCAGGTCCTCACCCATTCCGGCCGCCCGCGGCGGGCACCCGGAGCCGGTCCACCAGCTCCGCCATCCGCCGGACGGTGCGGAAGTTGTCCAGCCGAAGGTCCGCGCCGCGGACGGCGATGGCGTAGGTCTTCTCCAGGTGCACCACCACCTGCATGGCGAACAGGGACGACAGGCCGCCGGCGTCGAACAGGTCGGTGTCGGCGTCCCAGGCGGTTCCGGTGCGCGTCTCCAGGAATCCCAGCAGCTCCTTCTCCAGGTCGTGGGTGTTGGGCGTGTTCGCTGTGGTCATGGCCTTCTCCTCGTCGGGGTGATCGGGTGCGGTGCTCGGCTCGGGCGCGGTGCTCGGCTCGGGCGCGGTGCTCAGCCGTAGTCGTAGAAGCCGCGCCCGGACTTGCGGCCCAGCCGCCCCTCGCGGACCAGCCGGAGCAGCAGTTCGGTGGGGCGGCAGCCGTCGTCGCCGGTGCGTTCGTGGAGGACGGTGAGGGAGTCGACAAGGTTGTCGATGCCGATCAGGTCCGCGGTGCGCAGCGGGCCGGTGGGGTGTCCCAGGCAGCCCTGCATCAGGGCGTCGACGTCCTCGGCGGTCGCCGTGCCCTCCTCCACGACCCGGGCCGCGTCGTTGATCATCGGGTGCAGGATGCGGCTGGTCACGAAGCCGGGTGCGTCCCGGACGACCACCGCGCGCCGCCGCAGGGCCGTGAGCAGGGCCGCCACGGCGGCCATCGCGGCGTCCCCGGTCCTGGCGCCGCGGACCACTTCGGCGGTGCCGATCAGGTAGGGCGGGTTCATGAAGTGGGTGCCGACCAGTTCCTCCGGACGCTCCAGGGCCCCGGCCAGTTCGTCGACGGGGATGGAGGAGGTGTTGGTGATCAGCAGGGTTCCGGGCCGGACCAGCCCCGAGACCTCGGACAGCACCGCGGCCTTGATCGCGGCGTTCTCGGTGACCGCCTCCACGACGGCGGTGGCTCCGGCGGCGGCCTTGAGCGAGGTGCCGGTGGCCAGGGTGCCGAGGGCCGTCCCGGCCGGCAGGGCGCCCATCAGCTCGGCCAGCCGGAGTTCGCCGTCGATCAGGCCCGAGGCCCGGTCGAGCCGTTCCCGGTCGATGTCGACCAGGTGGACCGGCAGGCCGTGCCCGAGGGCGAGGACGGTGATTCCGACGCCCATCACCCCGGCTCCCAGCACGGTGAGGGCGGGTCGTGCGGGGGGATCGTCGTACGGGGCCGCGGTCAACGGGGTCTCCTTCGTCTTCACAGGTCGTCGGGGGTGCGCAGGGTGCTGCCGAGCCAGTCGGCGACGGCGTCGCCGGTGGTCGCGACATGCTGTTCCATGATCGAGAAGTGGTCGCCGGGAACGTCGACGACGGTGTCGGCGCCGTCCCAGGTCGAGCGCCAGTCACCGGCCTCGGCGGACGGGCGGCCGAGCGGGGTGGAAGCGCGGACCAGCAGCAGCGGGGCACTGACCGCCGGGGGTTTCCAGTCGTCGAGCAGACGGAAGTAGCCGCCCATCGCGGTCAGCCTGGTCCCGTCCATCGGGGCCGCCCGGTCCTCGCGGGCGAACATGCCGCCCAGCAGGACGTCGTTGAACTGGGTGATGCCCTGGTTGTCGGAGAGGTAGGTGTCCAGCAGCACCACGGCCGCCGGGCCCTTGCCCCGCCGCTCCAGCTCGGCGGCCACCCCGTGGGCGAGCGTGCCGCCGGAGGAGGAGCCGGCCAGGACGAGCGTCCGTCCGGGCAGTTCCCGGAGCAGTGTGGTCGCCTGGAAGTCCAGCAGGGCCGCCATGTCGGCGGGCAGTTCCTCCTCGGGGGTGAATCCGGGGGCGTCCAGGGCGGCGACCGCGTAGCGGTCCCGGAACCGGGAGGCGAAGCGGGCGTACTGGTGGGCGCCGCCGAGAGCCACGATGGAGCCGAAGCAGACGAGCACGGGGGCGTCCGCGCGCTCGTTCAGTCGCAGCAGCCGCGGGCCGGTACCGGCGGCCGCGAGGTCGCCGCCGCCGTGGAAGGCCGGGCGCAGGGCGGAGGCGTTCTTGAGCAGGGCGATGCCCTCGTCGATCCGGCCGAGCACGCAGGCCCGGCGGAACAGCACGCTCACCGGGTCGGCGTCGGCGGTGTCGGCATCGGTGCCCGGTACGGCGGCTCCGGGTGCGCCGGTTCCGGGTGCGGGTGCCGTTCCGGGCCGGGGGGTGTCCTCCGTCCGGGCCTCGGTGGCGAGGCGCGCCGCAAGCGCGGCGGGGGTGCCGCTGTCGAAGACGGCGGAGGGCCGCAACCGCAGTCCGGTGGCGGCGGCCAGCCGGTTGCGGAGCTCGACCGCGGTCAACGAGTCGAACCCGACGGAGAGGAAGGGCACCGTCGCGGACAGCGCCCCGGAGTCGGTGTGGCCGAGGACCTCGGCGGCCTGGGCGAGGACGAGTTCGCGCAGGACGAGTTCGCGTTCCTGGTCGTCGGCGGCGGCAGCCAGCCGGCGCCGCAGCGCTGCGGCGGCGGTCGGCGTGCTCCGCGCTCCGGTCGTCACGACCGGACTGCGCCGGACCAGGGAGCGCAGCATCGGGTGCACCGGGTCGTCGCCGCGCGCGGTGAGGTCGAGGTGGGCCAGCACCACGGGGCTCCCGTCCCCCGGCGGGGCGGCGTCCGCGGCGCACACGGCGTCCAGCAGGGCCATGGCCTCCTCGTCGGAGAGACCCCGGGCGCCGCGCCGGTCGATGCGCCGCCGGTCGGGGCCGTCGAGCTCCGCCGTCATCCCGCTCACCCGCTCCCAGGGGCCCCAGGCCAGTGACAGGCCGGGGAGTCCGAGCCGTCGACGTTCCGCGACGAGGGCGTCGAGCGCGGCGTTGGCGGCCGAGTACGACGCCTGGCCGGGGCTGCCCAGCACGCCCGCGGCGGAGGAGAACACGACGAACGCGGAGAGGTCCGCTCCGCGCGTCAGCCGGTCGAGGTGGCGGGCGGCGTCGAACTTGGGCTGCAGGACGGCGGTCATCCGCTCCCCCGTCAGCCCGTCCAGCAGACCGTCGTCGAGCACTCCGGCGGTGTGGACCACCGCGCACAGGGGATGGCGTTCGGGGACGGCCGCCAGGGCGGCGGCCAGGGCTCGACGGTCGGACACATCGCAGCTGAGGGAGGTCAGTTCGGCTCCGGCCTCGGCCAGCTCCGCCGTCAGCTCCGGCATGCCGGGGGCCTCGGCGCCGCGACGGCTCAGCACGAGGAGGTGGCGTACCCCGTGCGCGGCGACCAGATGGCGCGCCAGGACGGCCGCGAGGGAGCCGCCGCCGCTCACCAGTACCGTCCCCTCGGAGGATCCGAACGGGCCGGCCGGCCGGACCGTCATCGCGGTGGCCGTGGTGGCGGTGGCGGGCGCGGGCGCGGTGGCGGTGGTCGGCGGCCGTACCAGTCGGGGCGCGTGCAGGACGCCGCCGCGCAGGGCCGCCTGCGGCTCGCCCGTGGCGAGGAGGTCGGCGAGCGCGTCGCCGAGACCGTCCGGGTCCGGCCCTTCGGTGTCCAGCAGCACGAACCGGTCGGGGTGTTCCAGCTGAGCGGCCCTCAGCAGGCCCCACACGGCCGCAGCGCCGAGGTCGGCCGGCTGGGGCTGCGCACCGAGCGGGCCGGTCGCCCCTCGGGTGAGCACCACCAAGGGCGTACGGGCGGTGCTGTCGTCGGCCAGGTGGGCCTGAACACGGTCCAGGACCTCGGCCGCGACCGCGTGCACCACCGCGGGGTCCGCGTCCCCGGTCACGGTGCCGGCGGACGGGGGGCAGGTCATCAGCAGCGCGTCGGGTGTCGCGGACAGCGGATCGGCGGGGAAGCCGGCCGGCAGCAGCCGCTCGTCCCGCGGGCCGAGCAGGCCCCAACGGGTGACCGGGCGTGGGCCGGGCCCGGCGGTGACCGGCGTCCAGCCGACGTGGAAGACGGAGCCGGCGGACGCCCGCAGTGCGGCGGTGGACGCCGTGCGCAGGGTGAGCGAGCCGACCGTCGCCACGGTGCGCCCCGAGGGATCGGTGATCCGCGCGGTGACGGCATCGGGACCGTCGGGGCTCAGCCGGACGCGCAGGACCGGCGCGTCGGAGGCCTCGATCGCGACGCGCTGCCAGGAGAACGGCAGGGGGACGCCGTCGGCGGGCTCCGCGGTCGCGGCGCCTTCGCGCAGACCGGTCGTCTGGAGGGCGGCGTCCAGGAGGGCCGGGTGCACTCCGAAGCCGTCCGCTCCGATGCCGGGGAGGCCGTCGGGCCGGGCCACTTCGGCGTGGATCGCGTCCGGGGTGCGCCATGCGGCGCGCAGGCCCCGGAACGCCGGGCCGTAGGCGACACCGCGTGCTTCGAGCAGCCCGTACAGTTCCTCCACGTCCAGCGGGACGGCGTCGGGCGGGGGCCACGTACCGACCGGATCGGCCGTGTCGTCCCGGTCGGCCGAGGGGTCCAGGGGGCCGACCGTGCCGGTCGCGTGCCGGGTCCAGGGCCGGTCGGCGGCACCGGGGGTGGCCTCGGGCCGGGAGTGGACCTCCACCGGACGCCGCCCCGTGCCGTCCTCGGCACCCACCCGTACCCGCAGTTGTACGGCGTGGTCGTCGGCGGCGCCGCCGGGCAGCAGCAGCGGGGCGGCGAGGGTCAGTTCCTCCACGAGAGCGCAGCCGAGGCGGCGGCCCACGTGCGCGGCCAGCTCCACGAGGGCCGCGCCGGGCAGGATGACGGCGCCGGCCACGGCGTGGTCGACGAGCCAGGGGTGGGTGGCCGGGGAGAGCCGACCGGTGAACAGGGTGCCCGCGTCGTCGGGCAGTTCGACCGCGGCGCCGAGCAGCGGGTGGTCCGCGGCGGACTGGCCGACGGCCGCCCGGTCGTGGTCCGCCGACAGGGCGTCGAGCCAGTAGCGGCGTCGCTGGAAGGCGTAGGTGGGCAGGTCCACCCGCTGGGCGCCGGTTCCCGCGAACAGCCGTTCCCAGTCGACGCGCAGGCCCCGGACGTGTGCCTCGGCGAGGGCGAGCTGGAGCCGGCGGAGCCCTCCGGCCCCGCGCCGCAGGGTGTCGAGCACCAGCGTCTCCGGGGCGCCCGCGTCGGCGGCCGTGTCCTCGATCGCGTACATCAGGGCGGGCTGGGGGCCGGACTCGATGAAGACGCGGTGCCCGGCCGCGAGGAGCGAGCGGGTCGCCCGCTCGAACTCGACGCCCTGCCGGAGGTTTCGGTACCAGTACTCGGCGTCCAGGGCCTTCGTGTCCAGCAGGTCGCCGGTCACGCCGGAGTAGTAGGGCACCGAACCCGAGCGGGGGGTGATGCCGTCCAGGTCCGAGAGCAACCGCTCGCGGATCTCCTCCACCTGCGAGGAGTGCGACGCGAAGTCGACTTCGATGCGACTCGCCCACACTCCTTCCTCCAGGAGTTGCTCCACCAGTGCCGTGACGGCGTCCGCGTCGCCCGACACCACGGTCGACGACGGCCCGTTGACCGCCGCCACCGACAGCCGCTCCCCCCACGGGGCTATCCGCTCCCGCGCCGCGTCCACCGGCAGCGGCACCGAGGCCATACCGCCACGACCCGCCAGCACCCCCACCGCACGGGACCGCAGCGCGGCCACCCGGGCCCCGTCGTCGAGACTCAGGCCGCCGGCCACGCAGGCGGCAGCGATCTCACCCTGGGAGTGGCCGACCACGGCGTCCGGCACCACACCGAACGAACGCCACACCTCCGCCAACGACACCATCACCGCCCACAGCACCGGCTGCACCACATCCACCCGCGCCAACAGCACC
>NZ_LGDO01000518.1:0-96577 GCF_001279805.1 Streptomyces sp. XY431 | reverse complement strand
TTCCGGAGTTTCATTCAGCCGACTTCGCTTTCCGCTTGTCCCCGCTCTCTCGCGGCGACTCCGGAACTGTACGGGGACGGGACCGTCAGAAGCAAATCGCCCCCGCCCGGTGGTCCGGGCGGGGGCGATCGGCGTACTGGGGCGCTGTACTCAGCGGACCTCGGTGATCTCCGGGCCGCGGGCGAACGGGTCGATCGAGGTGCCGCCGAAGCGGTTCTCGCCCTCACCGGTGGCCGCGACGGCGCCGCCGCCGTCGGCGACCATCTGCGCGTCCTCGGGGAGCTTCAGCACGATCGGGTCGCGGGGAGCCATCGGGGTCTCGCCGCGGACGACGACCGTCTGCCGGAAGACCTGCTCCAGGATCCCGCCCATCTCGGGCTGGACGGCGGCCTGGCCGGAGATGACACCGCGCAGGAACCAGCGCGGACCGTCGCAGCCGACGAATCGCACCAGCTGCACGCCCTGCGTGCCGTCCGGCAGCTGCACCGGGACCTGGGCGCGGAGGTGCCAGCCCAGGGGGCCCTCCTCCTCCTCGACGAGGCCGCCCTGCGAGGTGATGCCGTTGGCGATCTCCTCGCGGACCTCACCCCAGATGCCCTCCGACTTGGGGGCCGCGAAGGCCTGAAGCTGGATGGCGCTGCTGCCGAGGACCAGGGTCGCGGCCACGATCGCGTCGCCGGCCACCTCGACCCGGAGCTCCATGCCCTCGACACCGGGGACCAGCAGGCCGCCGAGGTCGACGCGGCCCTCCTCCGGGTTCTCCAGCTCGGAGTGGTCCCACGGACCGTCCGGCCGCGGAGCCGGCGGCAGACCGACCCGGTCCGTCGGGTCCACGGTCACGTTCTCGCTCTCGGCGGAACCTTCAACGTCATCGGCCGTCTCGTCGGCGCTGATGGCGTCGTCGGCGAGCTGCTCGACAGCGTCCTCGCTCTTCTGGCGACGACGGAACACGGTCACTGTCCTTCCCGGTCCAAGACCGATGCGAATACCTGCTCGGCTTCCTGCGAGGCCGCGGGCAGCCTAGACCGCGGCGTGACCACCGGTCGACCCGAAGCCGCCCTCGGCCCGTGCCGACCCCGGCAGCTCGGCCACTTCGTGGAAGCGGGCCTTCTCGACCTGCTGGACGACCAGCTGGGCGATCCGGTCCCCTCGGCGGAAGCTGACCGCCTCGCGCGGATCCAGATTGACGACGATCACCTTGATCTCTCCACGGTACCCGGCATCGACCGTCCCTGGGGCGTTCACCAGAGCAACGCCGCAACGAGCTGCCAGTCCGGACCGGGGGTGGACGAACGCGGCGTAGCCGTCGGGCAACGCGACGGCGATGCCGGTGGGCAGCACCGCCCGCTCGCCGGGGGCCAGCTCCGCGTCCACGGTGGTCCGCAGGTCGGCGCCGGCGTCGCCGGGCTGCGCGTACGCGGGCAGCGGCAGCTCGGGGTCGAGCCGGCGGATCAGGACGTCGAGGGGCTCGCGGGGGGTGCTGCTCAAGGGTTCACCTCAAAGGATCGGGCGCGCTGCATCAGGTCGGGGTCGTCGAGGACCTTCTCGATGTCCTCGGGACGACCGTGCTTGGTGAAGTGTTCCAGCTTCACCTGGATGAAGAGTGCCCGTGCGCGCACGGCGACCGGGCCGTCGGGGCCACCGATCCGCGCCTCGGCGGCGCTGTAGATCTTCCGGCCGTGCGCACCGGTTATCCAGGCCCGCAGGTGCAGCGTGGAGCCGACCGGCACCGGGGACAGGAAGTCGGTCTCCAGCCGGCCGGTGACGGCGGGGACGTGCAGCAGCCAGTTGAGCGTGCCGAGGGTCTCGTCCATGGCCGTGGTCAGCAGGCCGCCGTGGGCCAGCCCGGGGCCGCCCTGGTGCTCCGGGCGGACGGTGAACTCGGCGGTGACGTCGAGGCCGGTCCCGGCGACCGCGTCGATCCGCAGTCCACCGGGGTGCTGCGGGCCGCAGCCGAAGCAGTGCTCGTAGTGGGAGCCGAGGCTGGTGCCGGGGGCCGGGGCCTCGGGCGCGCGCGGCGGGAGGACGGCCTCCGGCGGGGGCGTCGCGGGCGACGCCGGGTGGGCCGGGGGCGCGGACTCGCTGGGGACGGCGGGGGTCAGGGGCGCGGTGGGGGCAGTCGAACCGGTCACGGCGCCCCACCCTACCGACCGGTAGCCGTGCCGGGAGCGGGGGTTGCGTCCGGAGCCCGGTGTATCGACGCCCACAATGGGGGGCATGTACGACGAACGCCTCACCGCGCCGCGCTCCTGGTGGCTGTTCCCGGTCCTGCTCGGCCTCACGCTCGCCCTGATCCTGCTGCGGGTCAGCGCGGTGGGCGCCCTGGTCGGGCTGGTGGTCGGCATCGCCGCCGGCGCCGCCGCGATCAACAGTTACGGCTCCGCCCGGATCCGGGTGGTCCAGGGCTCCCTGGTGGCCGGCACGGCCCGGATCCCGGTGGACGCCCTCGGCTCCGCCCACGCGCTCGGTCCGGCCGAGGCCGCCGCCTGGCGCGGCCCCAAGGCCGACCCGCGGGCCTTCATGCTGCTGCGCAGCTACGTGCCGACCGCGCTCCGGGTCGAGGTCAGCGATCCGGCCGACCCGACGCCCTACCTCTACCTCTCCACCCGCTCGCCGATGAAGCTCGCCGAGGCCCTGGAAGAGGCCCGCCGGAACACCCGCGCCTGAGCGGGACCCCACCGGGGAACGCCCGGTCCGGTCCGGGAAAGACGGACGGGAAAGTCGGAAAGGGACGGTACCGCCTCGCGGTACCGTCCCTCGGCGTCTCCGGGAGACGCGTTTCCATCCGTCCGTATGACTGGTGCGTCCGTCGGGACGGACGCCGGAGCTGCCGTCCGGCCCCGCTGCCCGGGGCCGGAAGGGGCGTCGCACCGGTCTCGCGGACACCGCGAGGCCCGAGTCATGACGCCCTGGTCCTCAGGCGCCGCAGTCCCGGCAGATCGGGTTGCCGTTCTTCTCGCTGTACAGCTGGCTGCGGTGGTGGACCAGGAAGCAACTCATGCAGGTGAACTCGTCGGCCTGCCGCGGCAGCACCCGGACGGAGAGTTCCTCGTTCGAGAGGTCCGCGCCGGGGAGCTCCATGCCCTCGGCCGCCTCGAACTCGTCGACGTCGACCGCGTTGCCGCCCTTGTCGTTCCTGCGGGCCTTGAGCTCCTCGATGCTGTCCTCGTTGAGCTCATCGTCGGTCTTGCGTGGGGTGTCGTAGTCGGTAGCCATTTTTCGCTCTCCCCCTCCGGGTTGTGCGGTGTGTGCGGTATCTCCAGCGCACGTAACGCATGGGGGGTCGGTCTTGTGCCCGACCCGAGGCGGAGATTTTGCCTTACTTCAAGCCCTGTTACTCAATCGACACTCAGCCGGGGGTCCGCCGGGATGATCCACTTGGGCCCTCGACGCCTCACCCAGGGCCATCGCCGGAGCGCGTCGGCGAGCGCCCGACGGACACGCTCCGTGAGCGAAGGTCCGCCGTGCGCCCGCCAATTCCCTTGCCCACCAGGGCGGAGAGCCAATCCTTCGCCCCGCCTCCGATCGCCGTTCCGCTCACGGACGGCGATCGGAGCGATCGGGACGATGATCACTCTCCGGGGTCGCCCCATCCCCTGGAGCGACACGGTGTGAGCTTGGTCACGTTCACCCCCGGGCCGGGCAAAACATGGAAAATCCGCCCAAGCCAGTACGTCTGCCGCAGCCCCCGTCGGAGCCTCCGGAGGGGCGCCCGCCGCCGCGCCTACTGCTTCCGGGCCGCGATCCGCGCCAGCCGGGCCGCCTGCCGCTCGTCGAACTTGGTCGCCTGGGCGTCCAGTCCGTCGAGGAAGACGCCGAGCTCCTCCTGGGCCCGCAGGCCCTCGGGGCCGAGGCCCCCGATCTCCATCACCTTGAGGTGGCGCAGCACGGGCTGCAGCACGTCGTCGTGGTGGATGCGGAGGTTGTAGACGCCGCCGAGGGCGATCTGGGCGGCCGCCCGCTCGAAGCCGGGGATGCCGTGGCCCGGCATCCGGAAGTCGGTCACCACGTCGGCGACGGCGCGCATGGCCTGGTCGGGGGCGATCTCCAGAGCGGCCTTCAGCAGGTTGCGGTAGAAGACCATGTGCAGGTTCTCGTCGTTGGCGATCTTCGCGAGCAGCTGGTCCGCCAGCGGGCAGCCGGCGTAGTGGCCGGTGTTGCGGTGCGAGATGCGGGTGGCGAGCTCCTGGAAGGCCACGTAGGCGACCGACTGCAGCATGCTGTGCGCGTTGTCGGACACGAAGCCCTCCGACATGTGGGACATCCGCGCCCGCTCCAGCTCGTCCGGGTCGACGGCCCGGGTGGTGAGCAGGTAGTCGCGAATGGCTATGCCGTGCCGCCCCTCCTCCGCCGTCCAGCGGTGCACCCACGTCCCCCAGGCGCCCTCGCGGCCGAACATGGTCGCGATCTCGTGGTGGTAGCTCGGGAGGTTGTCCTCGGTGAGCAGGTTGACCACCAGCGAGACCCGGCCGAGCGGGGTCACCTTGGAGTCGCCGGGCTCCCAGGCCTCGCCGCCCAGCACACCGGGGAAGTCGCGCCCCCGGCTCCAGGGCACGAACTCGTGCGGCATCCACTCCTTGGCGACCTTGAGGTGTCGGTCGAGCTCCTTCTCGACGACCTCTTCGAGGGCCAGGATCAGTCGCGCGTCGGTCCAGGCGCTCGAACCGAGCGAGGTACTGCGCTGCACGGGGGCGATGGTCACGGATCTGGCTCCTGGGGGAGGTCACGCGCCGGAGGAGCGCGTTGGACGGGCACACCGGAGTACTGGGCAGCCGCACTTACGGTTGCGTAGGTTACGACACCGTAAGTTGCCCGGACCGGAAAAGACAAGCCGCCCCCGCCAGGGCTTATGTCGTCTTGACAGGCCTGGCGGGGGCGGCTGGGAACGGTCGGCGTACGGAGGTCGCCCGCCCCGGGCGGCGGACGGGCCCCAGGAGGGCCGTGAGGGGGTCGTGACGGCTCCGGGAGCCGTCCGGTGGGCCCGGGTGCGGGAGGGCGTCCGGGGGCGCCCGCTAGATGCCGGGGATGCGCACGCGCATGGTGAGGCCGCCGCCGGCGCGCGGGGTCGCCTCGATGGTGCCGTTGTGCGCCCGGACCACCGAGCGGACGATCGAGAGGCCGAGGCCGACCCCCTTGTCGCTGCGGGTGCGGTCGGCGCCCTTGACCCGGCGGAACGGCTCGAAGATGTGCTCCAGCTCGTAGCCGGGCACCACCGGGCCGGTGTTGGAGACCACCAGCTCGCCGCCGCCGGGGACCGGGGCGGTGGTGATCTCGACCCAGCCGTCCGGGGAGTTGTAGCGGACGGCGTTCTGGAGCAGGTTGAGCGCGATCCGCTCCAGCAGGATGCCGTTGCCGGCGACCATCGCCGGGTGCAGCGAGGCGCGCAGGTCGACCTCGCGCTTCACGGCCTCGGCCCTGGTCTGCTCCAGCGCCCGGGTGGCGGCCTCGGACAGCTCCACCGGGCGGCGGTCGGTCAGCTCGTTGTCGCTGCGGGCGAGCAGCAGCAGGCCCTCGACCAGCTGCTCGCTGCGCTCGTTGGTGGCCAGCAGGGTCTTGCCGAGCTGCTGGAGGTCGGCCGAGGCCGCCGGGTCGGAGAGCTGGACCTCCAGCAGGGTGCGGTTGATCGCCAGCGGGGTTCGCAGTTCGTGCGAGGCGTTGGCGACGAAGCGGCGCTGGGAGTCGAAGGACCGGTCCAGCCGCTCCAGCATGTCGTCGAAGGTGTCCGCGAGCTCCTTGAGCTCGTCGTCCGGGCCGTCCAGCTCGATCCGCCGGTGCAGGTCGGAGGACGCCACCTCGCGGGCGGTACGGGTGATCCGGCCGAGCGGGCGCAGCACCCGGCCGGCCATCGCGTAGCCGGCCGCGAAGGCGATCGCGGCCAGGCAGACCAGCATGGTGAGGGTCTTGCGCAGCAGCAGGTTGAGCGCGGTGTTGGCCTGGTTCGACTGGTAGGCGTCCAGCCAGTTGTTGAAGCTTTGGGCCGACATCTGCTGCCCGTCCGGGGTGATGAAGGTGAACGGCACCTCGGAGCGGAGCGTGATGTTCGGCAGCTGGGTGTCGCGGAATCCCTGCCGCACGAAGACGTACATCAGCAGCAGCAGCACCACCCCGGCCATCAGGAACATCCCGCCGTAGAGCAGGGTGAGCCGGATCCGGATGGTGGGGCGGAAGGGCAGCCAGGCGAGCATGCCGTCGCCGGGCACGTAGCTCTCGGGCTGGTGCAGTCGGGGGGCGCGCGGCGGGTGCGGGGGCCTGGGCGGAACGGGCGTGCCGGGCACGGCGCGCCCGCCGGAGGGCGCGCCGGAGGGCCCGCCGGCCGAGGGCGGGGTGGTCATGATGGTCCTCTCGGGGCGTCCGCCGGGGCGGGCGCGGGGTGGGGGCGGGTCCGGTCAGATCCGGTAGCCGGAACCGGGCACGGTGACGATCACCGGCGGGTCGCCGAGCTTGCGGCGCAGGGTCATCACGGTGACGCGGACGACGTTGGTGAACGGGTCGGTGTGCTCGTCCCAGGCCTTCTCGAGCAGCTGCTCGGCGGAGACGACGGCACCGCCGGCCCGCATCAGCACCTCCAGGACGGCGAATTCCTTGGGGGCGAGCTGGACCGGGCGGCCGTCCCGGATGACCTCGCGGCGGCCCGGGTCGACCGAGATGCCGGCCCGCTCCAGGATCGGGGGCAGCGGGACGGTGGCACGGCGGCCCAGCGCGCGGACCCGGGCGACGAGTTCGCTGAAGGCGAACGGCTTCGGGAGGTAGTCGTCCGCCCCGATCTCCAGGCCCTCGACCCGGTCGCTGATGTCGCCGGAGGCGGTCAGCATGATCACCCGGGTGGCGAGGCCCTGCTCGACGACGCTGCGGCAGACGTCGTCGCCGTGCACCAGCGGCAGGTCGCGGTCGAGGACGACCACGTCGTAGTCGTTGACCGCGATGCGCTGGAGCGCGGCCTCCCCGTCGTACACCACGTCGACGGCCATCGCCTCGCGGCGCAGACCCGTGGCGACTGCCTCGGCGAGCAACTGCTCGTCCTCGACGACGAGAACCCGCACGGTCGTTGTCCCTTCTCCAGGCCGGCCCCGGAGGCGGACGCACGGCTCCGACGGTGGCTCCATCCTGCCTGGTCCTGCGGTAAAGCAGCGATAAGCTGCCCCGGAGGCAGGTCCGCCCGCAGGTGGCGCCGGGCGCGCGGCGGGTCCGCGGCCGGGGTCCGCACCAGGGTCCGCCGCCGGGGTTCGTGGCGGGGTTCGTGGCGGGAACAGTCCGATTGGACTGTGACGCGGGCAACTTTCTCGCGGCGGGAGGTTTCCCCGCCCCGGGGGCGGGGAGGACAGCTGCACACCCGCGATCCGGTTTCTGAGCCGATCGCACCCACCCGCCGTGCGTTCATCCGCGCCGGCCCTGGGACTCGGGGCGTCACGGGAGCGGCCGAGGGCCGTCTCCGCGCCCGACCGGACATCTTCACCGAACCGGATCGGACGCTTCCGCTGGCTACCGCACACCTGGGGCAGGGGGCGCACGACCGTGCACGTCCGACACAGTAAGGGGGCCCGTATGGACGCCTTCACCGCCGGAATCCTGCAGCGCATCGCCAACGCCGAGCAGGACCTGCACCGCGCGATCGAGGCCGGGGACGAGTTCCTCGCCGAGGTGGAACAGTCCGAGCTGGACGATCTGCGCCGTCTCGCCGCCGAGCACGGCGTGGACACGGTGCTGGAACGCCACCGCACCGCCGCCTGATCCTCCGACCGCCCGACCCGTCGCCGGACCTCCGGCACCAGCGGCCCTACGGGGGCCGTGCGAAAACCCAGGCCCTGGCATCCCCCGTATGTCAGGGCTCTTCGCTGCCCGGGCGTCCCCCGCCGGGTCCGCCCGGGAAGGGCGGCCCGACGGGGGAACCGGTCCGGGTCACCCGGTGGGCGCCGCCCGGTCCGCCCAGGCGCGCAGGGCGGCCAGCCGCTCCTGGAGCGGCTCGTACACCCCGGGCGCGGCGGCCACGGTCAGCTCGCCGTCCGGGCCGTGCCCGGGGCGGCCGCCGACCAGGGCGCCGGCCTCGGCCGCGATCAGGCAGCCCGCCGCCCGGTCCCAGGGGGCCAGGCCGCGCTCGTAGTAGCCGTCCAGCCGGCCCGCCGCGACGTCGCAGAGGTCCACGGCCGCGGCGCCGGCCCGGCGGATGTCGCGCACCTCCGACATCAGGGCGAGCACCACCTCGGCCTGCCGCACCCGCACCTCCCGGACGTAGGCGAAACCGGTGCCGATCAGCGCCTGGCCCCACGGCGGCGCCGGGCGGGTGGAGAGCGGCTGCCCGTCCCGGTGCGCCCCGCGACCGATCACGGCGTGGAACAGCTCGCCGCGAGCCGGGGCGTACACCACCCCGACCACCGCGCGCCCGTCCAGCTCGGCGGCCACACTGACCGCCCAGGAGGGCAGCCCGTACAAGTAGTTGACAGTGCCGTCCAGCGGGTCGACGACCCAGCGCACACCGCTGGTACCGGGCCGTTCGGCGCCCTCCTCGCCGAGGTAGCCGTCCTCGGGCCGGCGGGCCGTGATCAGTTCCAGGACGAGCTTCTCCGAGGCCAGGTCCATCTCGGTCACCACGTCGACCGGGCTGCTCTTGGTGCCGGCCACACCGAGGTCGGCGGGCCGGCCGTCGAGCAGCAGCGCCCCGGCCCGGCGGGCGGCGTCCAGGGCGACGTCGAGCAGCTCGTCGAGCAGGGCGGGGTCGGGCACGGCGGGGCTGGACACGGTCTTCTCCTCCGGGACGGGGCGGTCGGTGCTCGGCGGCGGTCAGTGCTCGGCAGCGGCCGGGCGGGGTGCGCGCGGGTTGGGGCAGCAGGCCACCGCGCAGACGTCGTGGCTGGGGCCGAGGGCGCCCAGGGCGCAGCGGGACACCGGCTCGCCGCGCTCGGCGGCGGCCCGCTCCAGGACGAGTTCGCGGACGGCGGCGGTGAACCGGGGGTCGGCCCCGACGGTGGCGGCCCGGGCGACCGGCAGGCCCAGTTCGGCGGCCCTGGCCGTCGCCTCGGTGTCGAGGTCGTACTTGACCTCCATGTGGTCGGAGACGAAGCCGATCGGGACCATCACCACGGCCGGGGCGCCGTCGGCGTGCTGCGCCTCCAGGTGGTCGCAGATGTCGGGTTCCAGCCACGGGATGTGCGGGGCGCCGCTGCGGCTCTGGAAGACCAGCTCCCAGGGGCGGTCCGCGACTCCGGTGCGCCCGGCGACGGCGTCGGCGACCAGCCGGGCCACGTCCAGGTGCTGGGCGACGTAGGCGCCGCCGGGGCGGCCCCGGGCCGGGTCGTCCGGGGCGCCGGAGGTCTCGGCCATGGCGTCCGGGATCGAGTGGGTGGTGAACGCCAGCCGGGCGCCGGCCCTGGCCTCCTCGGGCAGCCGGTCCAGGGCGGCCAGGGTGGCCTCGGTCATCGGCTCGACGAAGCCGGGGTGGTTGTAGAAGTGCCGCAGCTTGTCGACCCGGAGCTCCGGCAGGCCCTCGGCGGCCAGGGCGGCCAGCGCGTCGGCGAGGTTCTCCCGGTACTGGCGGCAGCCGGAGTACCCGGCGTAGGCGCTGGTGGCGAGGACGGCGATCCGGCGGTGCCCGTCGGCGGCCAGCTCGCGCAGGGTGTCGACCAGGTAGGGCGCCCAGTTCCGGTTGCCCCAGTAGACCGGCAGGTCGAGGCCGTGCTCGGCGAAGTCCTTGCGCAGCGCGGCCAGCAGTTCGCGGTTCTGCTCGTTGATCGGGCTGACGCCGCCGAACAGGAAGTAGTGCTTGCCCACTTCCCGGAGCCGTTCCTTGGGGATCCCCCGGCCCCGGGTGACGTTCTCCAGGAACGGCACGACGTCCTCGGGGGCCTCGGGCCCGCCGAAGGAGAGCAGCAGCAGGGCGTCGTACGGGGCGGCGCCGGTGCGGGAGGTGTTGCGCGCGTCGGACATGGGACCGATCCTGCCACTGTGGGCCCGGGGGCCGATGCCGGGACGGCGCCCGGTGTCCGGAAAATACCGATTGCCAAGGTTCGTAAGCTGTCGTTACCAGCCTCGTCCCTTACCCCCGATTTGCGGAGCTCCCGTGCTGTCCAGCTACCGCCAGATATTCGCCGCCCCCGGCACTCTGGCCTTCTCGTCCAGCGGCTTCATAGCCAGGTTGCCGATCTCGATGACCGGCATCGGCATCGTCACGATGCTCTCCCAGCTGAGAGGCTCCTACGGCATCGCGGGCCTGGTGTCGGCGACGCTGGCGGTCTCGGCGGCGGTCCTGGGGCCGATGGTCTCCTGGCTGGTGGACCGGCACGGGCAGCGCCGGGTCGCCGTGCCGGCGACCGTCATCACGATCGCCGCCGCGACCGGACTGCTGCTCTGCGCCCACTTCTCGGCGCCGACCTGGACGCTGTTCGTCTTCGCCGTCGGCATGGGCGGGATGCCCAGCACCGGCGCCATGGTCCGCGCGCGCTGGGCGCACCTCTACCGGGACGAGGCGCCGAAGCTGCACACGGCCTACTCCTTCGAGGCGGTGGTCGACGAGGTCTGCTTCATCGTCGGCCCGATCCTGTCGATCGGACTGGCCACCGCGGTCTTCCCCGAGGCGGGCGTCCTGCTCGCCGGGATCTTCCTCGCCGTCGGCATCGCCCTGTTCACCGCCCAGCGGCGGACCGAGCCGCCGCTGCATCCCGCGCACACCCACACCGGCCGCAGCGCGATCCTGAACGGCGGCCTGATCGTCCTGGTGCTGACCTTCGTCGCCACCGGGGCGATCTTCGGCTCGGTCGAGGTGGTGACCGTGGCCTACGCCGAGGACCAGGGCCACAAGGCGATCTCCAGCGTGATCCTGGCGCTCTGGGCACTCGGCTCCTGCATGGCCGGCTTCGTGTTCGGCACCCTGAAGCTCACCGGGTCGATGGCGAGCCGCTTCTTCGGCGGGGTGGTCTTCATGGCGGTCAGCATGGTGCCGCTGCTGCTGGTCGCCGAGTCGGTGAGCGGCGTCGGCGGCCTGGTCGCGGTCGGCGGCGCGCTGCTGATCGCGGGCATCGCCATCTCCCCCACCCTGATCACCGCGATGGCCCTGGTCGAGCGGCTGGTCCCGCCCGCCCAGCTGACCGAGGGCATGACCTGGACGACCACCGGGCTGGCGATCGGTGTCGCGGTCGGCTCCTCGGTCGGCGGCTGGACGGTCGACGCCGCGGGAGCGGCCGCCGGCTACTGGGTGCCGCTGACCGCCGGGGTGTTCGGCGTGCTGACGGCGGCGGCCGGACTCAAGCGGCTGCGGGCCGGGCTGGACGCCGAGCCGGGCAGTCCCGCGTCCGCCGAAACCGTGGACCTCGGACGCTGACCTGCCTTACCCTCCTCCCTACCTGCGGCCTACCCGCGGGTAGGGATTGAGGTGAGCCGACACCCGTTCGGCCACGGAGCAGGAGGCGCCGCAATGCCCCAGGCCAGTACCGCGACCCGCACCCGCTGGACCAACTGGGCGGGCAACCAGAGCACCGTCCCCGCCCGGGTGGTCACCCCCGGCAGTGCGGAGGAACTGGCCAAGGAGATCCTGCGCGCCGCCGACCGGGGCGAGACCGTCAAGGCGGTCGGTGCCGGCCACTCCTTCACCGCGATCGCCTCCGCCGGCCACGGAGTCCTGGTCCGGCCGCAGGGCCTGACCGCCGTGCGCGGGATCGACCACGAGAACGGCACCGTCACCGTCGAGGCCGGACTCCCGCTGCACCGGCTCAACCGGCTGCTCGCCGCCGCGGGCCTCTCGCTCACCAACATGGGCGACATCGAGGTGCAGACCGTGGCGGGCGCCACCAGCACCGGCACCCACGGCACCGGCCGGGACTCCGGGTCGCTGGCCGCCCAGATCCGCGGGCTGGAGATCGTGCTCGCCGACGGAAGCGTCCGGCACTGCTCCCCCACCGAGAACCCGGAGCTGTTCGAGGCCGCCCGGCTCGGCCTCGGCGCGCTCGGCGTGATCACCGCGCTCACCCTCGCCGTAGAACCGGCCTTCCTGCTCACCGCGCACGAACAGCCGATGCGCTTCGGCGAGGTGCTGCACCGGCTGGACGACCTCACCGCCGTCAACGAGCACTTCGAGTTCTACTGGTTCCCGCACACCGACCGCTGCTCCACCAAGCGCAACAACCGCAGCCAGGGCCCGGCCGCGCCGCTGCCCCGGTTCAAGGAGTGGCTGGAGGACGACTTCCTCTCCAACACCGTCTGGGAGGGCGCCTGCCGGGTCGGGCGCCGCTTCCCCGCCTCGGTGCCGACGATCGCCGCGCTGGCCAGCCGCGCCTGGTCGGACCGCAGCTACACCGACGCCGCCCACCGGGTCTTCACCAGCCCCCGCAAGGTGCGCTTCGTCGAGATGGAGTACGCGGTGCCGCGCGCCTCGGTGGGCGAGGTGCTGCGCGAACTGCGGGCCATGGTCGAGCGGTCCCGCTGGCGGATCAGCTTCCCGGTCGAGGTGCGGTTCGCCCCGGCCGACGAGGTCTGGCTCTCCACCGCCCACGGCCGGGACACCGCGTACATCGCCGTCCACCTCTACCGGGGCACCGCGGAGCAGGGGTACTTCACGGCGGTGGAGCGGCTGATGACCGAGCACGGCGGCCGGCCGCACTGGGGCAAGCTGCACTCCCGGGACGCCGAGTACCTCGCCGGGGTCTACCCGCGCTTCGCGGAGTTCACCGCGCTGCGCGACGAGCTCGATCCGGACCGCCGCTTCGGCAACGACTACCTGCGCCGGGTGCTGGGCGCCTAGGAGCCCTGGGACGCCTGGGGTGCCTGAGGCGCCTTGGGCGTCCCCGCCGGCTCCGGGGCCGGCGGGGGGACGACGGCGGTGCTCGGCTCCGGGGGCTTCGGGGTCGCGCCGCCGGACGGCTTCGCGGAGGCGCTCCCGCCGCCGGACGGCGCCGAGGGCGTGGCCGACGCGGACGGCTCGCCCGAGGGGCGGGCCGAGGGGGTGCCGGAGGCCGGCGCGGACGGCGTCGCACCGGAGCCGCCCGACGCACCGGAGGACGGGGAGGCCGTCGGGGCGGAGGACGGACCCTCCCCCTCCGCGCCCGGACGGGCGCCGGGACTCGGCCGCCCGGAGGCGCCGCCGTCCCGGCCGGCGGAGGGCGAGGGCACGGCGGCCGGCCCGGAGGGCGGTGCGTCGCCCGACGGCTTGCGGTCGACCCGGCCGCCCAGCGAGGTGCCGGTGCCCGACTCGCCCTGGACCGTCGCCGACACCGGCCGGCCGGTCGCGAGCTCGAAGGCGAGGATCGGCACCATCGCGACCGTGAACACCAGGGCCGAGACGGCCGCGTATGTCCGCCGGCTCCACCGGCGCCGCGCCCGGACCACCCGCGGTGTGCTCCACTCGGCCGGACCCGGCGGCGGGGCCGGGTCGGCCCGGTCCGGCTCCGGTGCCTGCCGCAGCCCGTTCGCCAGCTGCCCCGGACCGGCGGTGCGGTCGACCACGCCGCGCAGCTGTTCCCCGGTGCGCCGGAAGAGGTGCTGGAACAGCGCCCCACCGGTGGTCGCGCCGATGCTCACCACCGCCGCGCCGAGAATGGTTCCGTACACCCCGAGTTCGGACGCGAGCACCGCCCCCACCACGGTGGCCAGCGCGCTGGCGGCGACCTGAGTCCCACTCAGATCAATTCGCCTGCGACCTTCCTCCGTTCCACCCCGTTCGGGCTTCTGCTCCGGCATCGACATCCCTCGCGTCCGTACGACTGTCCTTCGAACAAGTCACTCCATCCTGCCCAAAGAAGGACACAAGGGGCGAAAATGCGGTTCTCTGCGAGAGATATATGTGAAGATGATCACCGTGCGGCGGTCGATCCTCGGCCATTGGGGTCGTGCGCTCTTGAGATTCCCGTGAATCGCGGGAGACTTGAGCGGCGAGCCGCCCCTTCGGATGCCACGAATGGAGTACTGTTCGTAAAGCCTGAGCCCAGGTCGACTTGTCGACTGCCTATCAACCGGCAGCTTGACAAGGAGCGGTGGCCCAGGCGCGCACGGCGACAACCGGTCCCGGATCGTCGCGTTACTCCACGTGCGAGGACGGTCGGGGCACCCAGGCGCGACGTCGACGGATGACGTGGCAAAAAGGCAACCGTGCCACAGCGGCGTGGCCGGGCGTAAGCCCGACACGCCGGGGAACTCAGCAAGGTTGTGGCCAGTCGCCAGTGGGCAGGCCACACTCAGTACGGGAGCAGCGACGCAGGTGACGTCGGCAGGCACCACCCGGGAGGTAACCGTGCCCGAACTGCGGGTTGTGGCCGTCAGCAACGACGGCACACGGCTGGTGCTCAAGGCTGCCGACAGCACGGAGTACACCCTCCCCATCGACGAGCGGCTCCGGGCCGCCATCCGTGGTGACCGGCCACGCCTCGGCCAGATCGAGATCGAGGTCGAGAGCCACCTCCGCCCCCGGGACATCCAGGCGCGGATACGAGCCGGTGCCTCCGCCGAGGAGGTCGCGCAGGCCGCCGGCATCTCCGTCGACCGGGTCCGCCGCTTCGAGGGTCCGGTGCTGGCCGAGCGCGCCTTCATGGCCGAGCGGGCCCGCAAGACCGCGATCCGCCGGCACGGCGAGGCCCCCGGCCCGCAGCTGGGCGAGGCGGTGTCCGAGCGGCTGGCGCTGCGCGGCGCCGAGAAGGAGACCGAGCGCTGGGACTCCTGGCGGCGCGACGACGGCACCTGGGAGGTCATCCTCTCCTACCGCGCCGACGGCGAGGGCCGCAGCGCGGCCTGGACGTACGACCCGCCCCGGCGACTGGTGCAGCCCAACGACGACGAGGCCCGCGCGCTGATCGGCGAATCGGTCGAGCGCGAGGAGGATTCGGTCTTCCCGTTCATCCCGCGGATCGCCCGGCTCCCCCACGACCGCCCGCTGCGCCCGATGATCGACCGGCCCTCGGCGGACCGGATCATGTCGGCCCGCGAGGTCCGGGAGTCCCGCGAGGCGACGGCCGAGTCCCGGGACTCGCTGACCAGCCTGCTGGACGTGGTGCCCGCCTTCCGCGGCGACCTCGCGGTCGGCGCGCCGCCGCCGATCGAACCGGTCCCCGCCGAGGTGGCCGAGGAGGAGGCGGAGCCCGCAGCGGCCGCCCCGGCGGTCGGCGCCGGCTCGGCGTACGCGGACATCCTGATGCCCCGGGCGGTGGCACCGCACCGGGAGCGGCTGGTCGGCACCACCGACCGCCAGGCCGAGGCCGACGGCGTGCGGCCCGGGCGCCGGGCCACCGTGCCGAGCTGGGACGAGATCGTCTTCGGCAGCCGGCGCAAGAAGCAGGAGTAGCACCGCGGTAGAGCAGGGCCTCGGAACAGCAGGACCGCAGAGCGGTGCGAAGGCGCGGACGACCCCGGTCGTCCGCGCCTTCGGCGTCCGCGGGCTCAGCCGGGCCGGTCGGTGACGGCGACCGGGCGGACCGTGTCACTGGACCACTCGCTCCACGAGCCCGGGTAGAGGGTGGCCGGCAGACCGGCCACCGCCAGCGCCAGGATCTGGTGCGCGGCCGTCACTCCGGAGCCGCAGTAGACGGCGGTGTCCCGCTCCCCCGCGCCCAGCTCCCGGAACCGGGCGGCGAGTTCGGCGGCCGGGCGGAAACGGCCGTCCGGGCCGACGTTCTCGGTGGTCGGCGCGGAGACCGCGCCGGGGATGTGACCGGCGCGCGGGTCGATCGGCTCGGTCTCGCCCCGGTAGCGCTCCCCCGCCCGGGCGTCCAGCAGCAGCGCCTCCCGGGCCCAGGCCGCGGCGCCGTCCGCGTCCACCACCGGCAGCTGCCCCGGGACCGGCTTGAAGTCGCCGTCCCCGGCGGGCGGCACCTCGGTGGTGACCGGCAGACCGGCCTCCTGCCAGGCCGCGAAGCCCCCGTCCAGCACCCGGACGTCCGGGTGGCCGGCCCAGCGCAGCAGCCACCAGGCGCGGGCGGCGGCCAGCGAGGTGGCGCCGTCGTAGACCACCACCGGGCGGTCGGCCGAGACGCCGAGGCGGCGCAGCGCGGCGCCGAACTCCTCCGGGTCGGGCAGCGGGTGGCGGCCGCCGCGCCCGGGCGGGCCGGCCGGGGCGGCGAGGTCGGTGTCGAGGGCGACGAAGCGGGCGCCGGGCAGATGGCCGGCGGTGTAGTCCTCGATGCCGGGCGGACCGCCGAGCTGCCAGCGCACATCGAGCAGGAGCGGCGGGCGCCCGGAGTCGAGCGACTCCCGCAAACCGGTCACCGACACCAGCGGGGAGTCATCGTGATTGGTGGTCATGGCGGTCATTCTGGCGCAGGGCCGGGCCGCCCGGCGGGGTGGCGCACTTTGTGCGCTCTTTGCCGGATTTTCCGCGCGGCCCGAGGGTTCGACGAGCGCCACGGTGGAAGCATCACCCTCACTGCGCCGTTTCGTGCGCCGACCGCCCGTTGAGGAGACCTGTCATGCCCGCGCTGACACTCCGGCTGGCCCAGGGCACCCCGTGCTGGGTCAGCCTGATGACCGACGACCTGCCCGGTGCCCGGGCCTTCTACGGCGAACTGCTCGGCTGGACCTTCGCCCCGGGGCCGGCGCAGCTCGGCGAGTACGTCCGGGCCCGTCTCGGCGAGGAGCCGGTGGCCGGACTCGGGGTGTCCGCGGTGGACGGCTTCCCGGTGCAGTGGACCAGCTACTTCGCGGTGGACGACGCGGACCGCGCGGCCCAGTTGGTGCGGGAGTGCGGCGGCACGGTCGCGGTCGGGCCGCTCCAGGCGGAGCGGGCCGGGCGGTTGGCGATCGCGGCCGACGTCTCCGGCGCGGTGTTCGGGCTCTGGCAGGGCGAGGAGCACCTCGGCCGGGAGAGCGGGCCGGGGCCGGGCGGACCGGCCTGGACGGAGCTGCTCACCCCGGACGCGGACGGCGCGGCCGCGTTCTACCGCGCGGTGCTCGGGGTGCCGGTGGCCGAGGCCGAGGGCGGGTCGGCACTGCTGGTCGGCGGCCGGCCGGTGGCCGGGATCCGGCGCGGCGACGAGCTGCGCGGCCACCCGCCGCGCTGGCGAACCCACTTCGCGGTGGCCGACGTCGATCTGACGGCCCGGCGTGCGGTCGAGCTGGGCGGCCGGGTACTGGTGGCACCGCAGGACACGCCGCGCGGCCGGGCGGCCCGGCTGGCGGACCCGCGCGGCGGGCACTTCTCGGTCCTGCGGGCGGGCTGACCGCGCCGCTCAGGCCTGCTGCTCCTCGAAGGGGAGGACGTCCGGGGAGAGCACGGCGGCGCGGGCGGTGGCGGCGGTCAGGCGGCGGCGGTGGTGGCGGCGGCAGAGCACCTCGTAGCCGACCTCGTCCTCGCGGACCGAGATGTCGCCGATGACGACCTGCGCGCCCTCGACCACCATGACCCCGCCGACGGTGCGGGCGTTGTGGGTGGCCCGGGCGCCGCACCAGCAGAGCGCCTCGACCTGGAGCACCTCGACCCGGTCGGCGAGTTCGATCAACCGCTGGGAGCCGGGGAAGAGCCGGGTGCGGAAGTCCGTGGTGATGCCGAAGGTGTAGACGTCGATGTCGAGTTCGTCTACCACCCGGGCGAGCTGGTCGATCTGCCCGGGGTTGAAGAACTGGGCCTCGTCGCAGATCAGGTAGTCCACCCGGCCGCCGGCCGAGAGCCGGTGCACCACATGGGCGTGGAAGTCGAACTCGTCGGCCACCTCGACCGCGTCGGCGCGCAGACCGAGCCGGCTGGAGATGGTGGCCGCACCGGCGCGGTCGTTGCGGGTGAGGATGATCCCCTGCCGGCCGCGGGCGGCGTGGTTGTGGTCCATCTGGAGCGCGAGGGTCGACTTCCCGCAGTCCATCGTGCCGGAGAAGAACACCAGTTCAGCCATGGGTGGTGCAAGGGCCTTTCACATCGAGGGAGTTCAGCGGCGGAATTCGAGCAGCGGCACGAACTGCTCGACCGGGGTCATCGAACCGTGCAGGCCGATCATCGCGGACTCGCCGGGCTCGTTGCGGGAGGCGACGACAGCGATGTCGTCGCGGGCGGCGGCGACCACGTCGCCGATCCGGTGGTAGACCCGGTCGTCCACGGCGGGGCCGAACCAGCCGGCCTCGATCGCCTGGTCCCTGGTGGCCACCCACATCCGGTCGCCGAGCACCTCGCTCCAGACCGTGTGGACGTCGGCGGCGGCGCCGGGGACGGCGTAGACGTGGCGGGCGCGGCCCTCGCCGCCGAGCAGGGCGACGCCGGCGCCGAGCTCCCAGTCCTCGTCGAAGTCGATCCGGTCCTCGGGGGCGATGTCGATCATGCCGTGGTCGGCGGTGACGTACATCACCGAGCGCGGGGGCAGCTGTTCGGCGAGCCGGCGGGCCAGCCGGTCGACCGCGTCCAGGGTCATCCGCCACTCGTCCGAGTCCACCCCGAAGCGGTGGCCCGCGCCGTCGAGTTCGCTGACGTACGTGTAGACGAGCGCGCGGTCGTGCTCGGCGAGCCAGGCGGCGGCCCGGTCCATCCGCTCCTCGCCGGTGGTGCGGCCGAGGAAGGTGCCGCCGGAGAGCGCGACCCGGGTGAGCGGGGTCTGCGCGAACAGCGGGGAGGACACCTGGGCGGTGGCCACCCCGGCGGCGTGCACCTGCTCGAAGACGGTGGGGTACGGCTGCCAGACGGCCGGGTCGGTCGGCGGCTGCCAGCGCAGCTGGTTCATCAGGTACCCGGCGCCGGGCACCGCCACCGTGTAGCCGACCAGGCCGTGCAGACCGGGCGGGGTGCCGGTGCCGACCGAGGCCAGCGAGGTGGCGGTGGTGGACGGGAAGCCCGCGGTCAGCGGCCGGCCGGTGCCGCCGAGCGAGCCGCCGATCAGCGAGGAGAGGAACGGCGCGTACTCGGGGTGGCGCAGCAGCAGCTCCCAGCCGAGGCCGTCGACCAGGAAGACCACCGCGCGGTCGGCGGGCGCGAGCGGCAGCGTGGCGGTGAAGCCGGGCACGCCGAGGCCGGCCGCCACCGAGGGCAGCAGGTCGCTGAGCGAGCCGCTGCCGTAGGGCGGCGCGGGCGCGGTGGCGGGGTCGAGGAGCTCGAAGGCGTCGTGACCGTCGGGGGCGAAGGGCATGGTGGCGGGGGTGGCTTCCTGGCTGGCCGGAGCGGTCCGGACCCGTGGCGGGCGGTGTCCGGACGGCGGGGGGTCGGCGGCGGTCGGCGCGCGACCGTGCGGGGCGGCGCCGGTCGGCGCGGTGGGTGCGGGTCGGTCCGGGTCTGCGCGGGTCGGTCCGGGGGATCAGACCCGGGGGCCGCTGGTGACGGTCGCCTCGGAGAGGGCGCGGGCGAAGATCAGGGCCTGGGCCACCGTCTCCGGTCCGTCGCCGGCCTCGCTGACCCGCAGGGACAGGTCGTCGGCGGTGGCGGAGCCGGTGTAGCCGTGGTCCGCCTCGCAGTTCGGGTCGGAGCAGCCGGCCGGTTCGAGGTCGAGCCGCTGGACAGCGCCCCAGCCGATGGTCAGCACCACCTCGCGGGGCAGCGTGCCCGGGGTGTAGGTCTCCGGGTTGGCGACCATCCGGCTGACCACCACGGAGTTGATCCGGTCCAGCCGGACGCTCTCGGTGGAGGTGGTGGCGAGCGGGACGGCGGGGCTGCTCCCGTCCCCGGTCTGCTCGTCGGTGTGGCTGACCACGAAGCGGGTCGGGGTCAGGACCAGCACGGTGACGTGCCGCCGCACCTCGTTGGCGTCGAAGGTGGTCTCCTGGTGCACCAGGTAGGAGCTGATCGGCTCGGGACCCACCGCGGACTCGACCGCCTCGGACACCAGGGCCGGGTAGTAGCCGCTGCGCTCGATCGCCGAACGCAGGTCCTGCGTGGTGGTGGTACCGGTCTTCGCCATAACTCCATCCTGGCATGGTCCGCCGACGAAGCGGGCGGCACGGCGCCGAGCTTCGGACAACGGCGCCCGGGTCCGGACGCAACCAAGGAAGGTTACAGCGTGCTCATGGCGCGCGGGCCCAGATCACTGCGGACCGGCAGGGGCGCGATGCGTACGCGCGCCCCCAGGATCGCCAGTCCGTGCGGGGCGACGACCACCGGTTCGAGGTCCACCGAGGCGACCTCCGGCAGGTCGTCCACCAGCCGGGACACCCTCAGCAGCAGTTCCTCCAGGGCGTCGGTGTCGACCGCCTCGGCGCCCCGCCAGCCGAACAGCAGTGGCGCCGCCCGCACCTCGCGGACCAGTGAGGCGACGTCCTGGTCGGTGGCCGGAACCAGTCGGTGGGCGACGTCGCCGAGCAGTTCGGCGGGGGCGCCGGCCAGACCGAAGGAGAGGATCGCGCCGACCGCCGGGTCGACGGTGGCACCGATCACGGTGTCCACGCCGCGGGGGGCGAGCCGCTGGACCACCAGCGCGGCCTGGGCGGCGCCGCCGAGCAGCTCGTCCAGCTCGCGGTGCGCGTGGCGCAGTCCGGCCTCGCCGGTCAGGTCGAGCCGGACGCTGCCGAGGTCGGGGCGGTGGCGCAGGTGCGGGGCGGTGGCCTTGAGCGCGACCGGGTAGCCGAGGGTCGCGGCGGCCCGCACCGCGCTCTCCTCGTCCGGGGCGGGCAGGGTCGGCGAGACGTCGATGCCGTAGCGGGCCAGCAGGGCGGCCGCCTCGGGGTCGGGCAGGGTGATCCGCGCCCCGCCGGGCTGGGTGCGGGCGGCGACCGCGGGGCGGGTGGAGAGTGCGGCGTCGACCAGGGTGCGGGCGCCCGCCTCGTCGATCCGGTCGAGTTCGGGGACTCTCGCGGTCTCCTCGGCCTCGGCCATCCGGCGGCGCCAGTCGGCGTAGTGGACGGCGTGCGCGAGGGCCCGGACCGCCCGCTCGGGGGCGGGGTAGGCGGGGATGCCGCCGGGGCGCAGCCGGTCCGGCAGGTCGGTGAGGGCCAGGTGGGCGAGGAGCAGCGGCTTGCCGGCGGCGCGGGCGCGCTCGCCGGCGGCGAGCAGGGCGGCGGCGATCTCCGGATCGTCGGAGCCGACCTCGGAGCCGGCCTCGGGACCGTCCGGGCCGGTCGGGCGGTCGGGCGAGTGGTCGGTCGGGCGGTCGGCCGCTCGGAGGCCCCAGGACTGGCTGCCGATCGGCGGGATGGCGACGGCGATCACCGCGTCCACCCCGGGGTCGGTCAGCGCGGTGTCCAGGGCGATCCGGAAGTTCTCGCCGGTGGCGGCGGTGGTGAGGTCGACCGGGGTGCGGGGGCGCAGGCCGGCGGAGAGGCAGGCGTCGTGGGTGAGCAGGCCCAGGGAGTCGGAGTTGCCGACCACCGCGACCCGGTCGCCGGGCGGCAGCGGCTGGTGGGCGAGCAGGTCGCCGGTGTCGTACAGCTCGGTGATGGTCTCCACCCGGGTGACGCCGGCCTGCTGGAAGAGGGCGTCGACGGTGGCGTCCCGCAGGCCGCTGGCGGTGGCCGGGACGGCGTGGCCGGGCGGCAGGCTGCCGGTGTGGCGGGCGCCCTTGATCACGACCACCGGCTTGGCCTGGGCGAGCCGGCGGGCGATCCGGGTGAACTTGCGGGGGTTGCCGAAGGACTCCAGGTAGAGCAGGACGACCTCGGTGGCCGGGTCCTCGGCCCAGTACTGGAGGAAGTCGTTGCCGGAGACGTCGGCGCGGTTGCCGACCGAGGCGAAGGAGGAGACCCCGAGCCCGCGCCGGTGGCCGGCCTCCAGCAGGGCGACGCCGATCGCGCCGGACTGGCAGAAGACGCCGAAGGTGCCCCGGGCGGGCAGCACCGGGGCGAGCGAGGCGTTCAGCGGGTGCTCCGGGTCGGTGGAGATCAGGCCGAAGGCGTTCGGGCCGATCACCCGCATGCCGGCCGCCCGGGCCTGGCGGACCAGGGCGCGCTGGCGGTCGCGGCCCTCGGGGCCGGTCTCGGCGTAGCCGGCGGTGACCACCACCAGGCCCTGGACACCGTGCGCGCCGCACTCGGCGACCGCCTGGGGCACGGCGGAGGCGGGCACGGCGATCACCGCGAGGTCGACCGGGCCGGGGATCTCCAGGACCGAGCGGTGCACCGGGAGGCCGTCCAGCTCGGTGCCGGGCGGGGCGTTGCGGTTCACCGCGTACACCGGGCGGTCGGCGGCGGCGAAGCCGGCGAGCAGGTCGCGCAGCAGGGTCCGGCCGACGGTCTGCGGGTTGCGGGAGGCGCCGATCACGGCGACCGAGCGCGGGGTGAGCAGCCGCTGGACCGAGCGGGCCTCGGCGCGGTGCTCGCGGGCCCGCATGACGGCGAGCGAGGCGGCGGTGGGTTCGAGGTCGAACTCCAGGTGGACCACGCCGTCGGCGAAGCTGCGGCGCTGGACGTAGCCGGCGTCGGTGAAGACCTTCACCATCTTGCGGTTCTCCGGCAGCACCTCGGCCTGGAAGCGGCGGATGCCGCGCTCCTGGGCGACCGCGGCGATGTGCTCCAGCAGGGCGGAGGCGACGCCCCGGCCCTGGTGGGCGTCCTGGACCAGGAAGGCGACCTCGGCGTCGGTGCCGGTCTCCGAGGGGCGGCCGTCGGCGTCGATCCGGTCGTAGCGGACGGTGGCGATGAAGCGGTCCCGGACGACGACGGCGAGGCCGACCCGGTGGACGAAGTCGTGGTGGGTGAAGCGCCGGACGTCCTTGTCGGAGAGCCGGGGGTAGGGCGCGAAGAAGCGGAAGTACTTGGACTGGTCCGACACCTGTTCGTAGAACTCGACCAGACGGCCCGCGTCCGCCGGGGTGATCGGCCGGATCCGGGCCGTGCCGCCGTCGCGCAGCAGGACGTCGGCCTCCCAGTGCTGGGGGTAGTCCGGGCCGGTCGGGCCGTGGTCCGGGCGGGCCGCCGTCCGGGCGGGCGTCGGGTCCTGCTCGGGGTGCGGTGCCGCGGAGTCGTCCACGATCGCCAGGTTATCCGGCGGCGGGCCGAATGGCGCCGGGCGTGCGTTCGCGGCAGGGTGGGCAGGGCCTCTGAACGGGGATTATGCGCCGTTTATGGCTCTGAAAGAAACAATCACAAGTCCCGAACGCGGCGGCTCGCAGGGGTCGGCTGCATGCAACACTGGTCTAGACAACATGGTCGTTTCCCCCATCGCGGCCATGACCAGCTTCACCGGAAAGGCACGTCTCATGGCCGAGCGCCGCGTCACCATCGGTTGGGCCGAGGGCCTGCACGCCCGTCCCGCCTCCGTCTTCGTCAAGGCCGTCGCGGCCACCGGCGTGCCGATCACCATCACCAAGCCGGGCGGCAACCCGGTCAACGCCGGCTCCATGCTCGGCCTGCTCGCGCTCGGCGCGCAGGGCGGCGACGAGGTCGTGCTGGCCTCCGACGCCGAGGGCGCCGACGAGGCCCTGGACCGCCTGGCCGCGCTGGTCCAGCAGGGCCTGGACGAGCTGCCCGCCGCGGCCTGAGTCCAGCACCGCGCACACGTCCGGAGCCCGGGCCCCGTTGGTCGGGGGGCCCGGGCTCCGGTGTGCGCGGCCCAGGAGCTCCTGGGCGCGGCGGCCGTCAGCCGGCCGCGATCGCCCGCAGGATGTCCAGCCGGGCCGCCCGGCGGGCCGGCCGCAACCCGGCCACCGCCCCCGCCACCAGCCCGGCCAGCAGCACCACGGACAGCTGGAGCGGCGGGACGGCGAAGCTGCCCGTCCCCTCGGTGTCGGCCGCCCGGACCAGCGCCCAGCCCAGGAACGCCCCCAGGCCCAGGCCGCCGATCGTGCCGAACAGCGCCACCAGCACCGACTCCCAGCGCACCATCGCGCGCAACTGGCTGCGGGTCTGGCCGACCGCGCGCAGCAGGCCCAGCTCCCTGGTCCGCTCGTGCACCGCCAGGGTCAGCGTGTTGGCGATCCCCAGCAGCGCGATCAGCACCGCGAGCGCCAGCAGGGCGTAGACCACCGAGAGCATGATGTCGACCACCGAGGCCGCGCTCTTCGCGTACTCCGACCGGGTCTGCACCTTCGGGTCGCCGAACGGCACCGCCGCCGCCGTCACCGCCGCCTTGCCGGCCGACAGCGAGACCCCGTCCTTCAGCGCCACCGCCACCAGTGAGTCGGAGTCCTGGCCCTTGTGCGGGGCCCACGCCTCCCGGGTGACCAGGTAGTCGCCGGCCAGCTCACTGCCCTGGTACAGGGCCTTCACCGTGAACGGCGTCTCGGCACCGTCGCTGAACCGCACCGGCACGGTCGTGCCGACCTGCCAGCCCTGCTTCTCCGCCTCCGTCCTGGACACCGCCAGGCCGTCGGTGCCCAGCTGGAGCGAACCGTCCACCCGGCCGAGGTCCACGATGCCCGCCAGCCGGGCCGGGTCGGTGACGTCCAGGGTCCGGCCGTGGCCGTCCACCCGCGCCACACCCCGGCCCAGGCCCACGCTCTGCCGCACCTCCGGCAGCCCGGCCACCGCGTCCGCCAGCTTCGGGCTGAGCGCACCGGCCCGGAAACCGCCGTTGGAGATCGCGAGGTCCCCGGCGAAGGTCCGGCTCACCGTGTCGTCCATGGTCGCCTTGATCGACGCGCCGAAGACGGTGAACAGCGAGACCACCGTGACCCCGACCATCAGCGCGCTGGCCGTCGCGGCCGTCCGCTTCGGATTGCGGGTCGCGTTGCGCTGCGCCAGCACGCCCGGCATCCCGCGCAGCCTCGGCAGCGGCGCGCCCAGCAGCCGCACCACGAAGGTCGCGAACACCGGGCCGAGCACCACCACACCGAGCAGCGTCGCCACCGCCCCGCCCGCGGTCAGCCCGACCGAGGGACCGTCCGTCGCGCCGACCACCGTGGCGGCCGCACCGGCCGCGATCAGCAGCGCGCCGGTGATCCAGCGGATCCGGCCGGCCCGGCCGTCGGCCGCGCCGTCCACCGCCACCGCCCGCATCGCGGCCAGCGGCGCCGTCCGGCCCGCCCGCACGGCCGGCGCGACCGCCGAGCCGACCGCCGTGACCGTGCCCACCAGCAGCGGCAGCCCCACCGAGACCGCGCTGATCACCAGGCTGCCGGTCGGCAGGCTGAAGCCGATCACCTTGAACAGCGACTTCAGCCCGGCCGCGATCCCGATCCCGCCGAGCACTCCGGCCACCGAGGCCGCCAGCCCGACCACCACCGCCTCCGCCAGGGTCGCCCCCAGCACCTGGCCGCGGGCCGCGCCCAGCGCCCGGAGCAGCGCGTTCTCCCTGGTGCGCTGCGCCACCACGATGGCGAAGGTGTTGTGGATGGTGAAGGTCGCCACCAGCAGCGCGATGCCCGCGAAGACCAGCAGCAGGGTGGTGAACATGGTCAGGAAGCGGCTGGACACCTGCGCGGTGGCCTCCTCCGAGACCTTCGTCCCGGTCACCGCCTCCAGCCCGGCCGGCAGCTTCGCCGTCAGCGCCGTCACCAGCTCCTGCTGGGAGACGCCGCCCGAGGCCCGGAACTGGATCGAGGTGGCCTGGCCCTGCCCCTTCGGGGTCAGATAGCGCTCGGCGTCCGCCAGGGTCAGCCCGGTGTAGGTGTTCTGGCCCATGCCGTCGGCCTCGGCGCCGAAGGTCGCGATGCCGACGATCGTCACCGGCACCGGGTCGGGGGCGCGCAGGATGGTCGAGTCGCCGATCTTCAGGTCACCGGCCTTGGCCGCACCCCGGTTGATCACCGCCTCCCCCGGCTGCTGCGGCGCCCGGCCCTCGGCCAGCCGGTACGGGTTGAGCCCGCTGTCCGGCTGCCAGTAACCGGCCAGCGTGGGCGGCCCCTGGCCGCCCACCGCCTTGCCGTTCTTGCCGATCAGCTGGCCGGAGCCCTGGACGGCCGGCTCGGCCGCCGCGACCCCGGGCACCTGGCGCAGCTGGTCCGCCAGCGTGAGGTCCACCGGGGCGCGGACGCCGCCGAAGGTGTTCTCGGTGTCCATCACATCGGCGCTGCGCACCACCGCGTCGGTGCCGCGGTTGGCATCGGCGAACAGGGTGTCGAAGCTGCCGCGCAGGGTGTCGCCGAGCACCAGGGTGCCGGTCAGGAAGCTCACCCCGAGCAGGATCGCGGTGAACGTCCCGGCCAGCCGGCGCTTCTGCGCGGCCAGCGAGCGCAGACTGATCCGCAGGGTTGCGGTGGTACTGCTCATGAGTCCACCTCGCTGCGCTCGGCCGGCGCTTCGCTCGATGCGCACCCCTCGATGATTCGCTCCCTGCGCTCGCTCATGACCCCGCGCCTCCCCGGCCTGCCGCGGGGGCGTGGTCGAAGTCCTTCATCCGGTCCAGCACCCCCGCCGGGGTGGGCCGCTCCATCCGGTCCACCAGCCGGCCGTCGGCGAGGAACAGCACCTCGTCCGCGTAGCCGGCGGCGGTCGGGTCGTGGGTGACCATGACCACCGTCTGGCCCATCTCGTCCACCGCTCGGCGCATCAGCTCCAGCACCTCGGCGCCGGTCCGGGAGTCCAGGTTGCCGGTCGGCTCGTCCGCGAAGACCACCTCCGGCCGGCCGGCCAGTGCCCGGGCCAGCGCGACCCGCTGCTGCTGGCCGCCGGACAGCTCGGTCGGCCGGTGCTCCAGCCGGTCCCGCAGGCCGACCGCGTCGATCAGGGTCTCCACCCACTCCCGGTCCACCTCGCCGCCGGCCAGGTCGACCGGCAGCGTGATGTTCTCCCGGGCGGTCAGCACCGGCACCAGGTTGAAGGACTGGAAGACGAAGCCGATCCGCTCCCGGCGCAGCAGGGTCAGCCTGCGGTCGCTGAGGTTCTCCAGCTCGGTGTCACCGATCATCGCGGTGCCGGCGGTCAGCCGGTCCAGCCCCGCCGCGCAGTGCAGCAGGGTGGACTTGCCGGAGCCGGACGGGCCCATGATCGCGGTGAGCCGGCCGGCCGGGAAGCCGACGGTCACGTGGTCCAGGGCGCGCACCTCGGTGCGGCCGATGCCGTAGACCTTGACCGCGTCGGCCACCCGGGCGGCCATCCGGTCGGTTTCGACCAGTTCGAGGACCGGGATGGTGGTCACTTGGTACCGCCCTGGCCCGGCTTGGTGTCGTCCGGGCCCTGGAAGTGCTCCAGCAGAGTGTCCCGGCGGGTGCGGTACTCCTCCTCGGTGAGCTCACCGTCGGCGTACCGGCGGGCCAGGCTCGCCAGCGGGGCCTCGGTACCGCCGCCGCCCCAGGGGCCGCCGCGCCAGCCCGGGCCGCCGCCCCAGGGGCCGCCCCACTGACCGGCCCACGGCGGGCCCCACGGCCCGCGCCGGGCGAAGCCGCGGCGGCGGAAGACGGTGAACACGGTGACCAGGACGATCAGCCAGAACAGCGGGAAGAGCAGGAACCACGGACCGGGGCCGCCCCCGTTCCACGGGCCCCAGCCCTCCCGGCAGTAAGCGTCGGCGAGCAGTGCGGTGCTCTGCATGTCGGTCAACTCCTCGGTGTGCCCCGCACGTTCGGACGGGGGCCGCGCCGGCCCCGGACGGTCTCCGAGGCCACCACGAGCTTCTCGCCGAAGGGGGGTCCGCCGCGTCCTCCGGGGAGCGGCACCGCGGGTACGACACCGGGAGTACGCCCCGGGGCGCGGACTGCTTCCGGGCCGCCCCCGGCGTTACAGCCAGCCGGGGCGGACCAGGCCGGACTCGTAGGCGAGCACGACCAGCTGGGCGCGGTCGCGGACGCCGAGCTTCACCATGGCGCGGCTGACGTGGGTCTTCGCGGTGAGCGGGCTGACCACCAGGCGGCGGGCGATGTCGTCGTTGCTCAGGCCCATGCCGACCAGGGTGAGTACCTCGCGCTCCCGGTCGGTGAGCGCGTCCAGCAGCTGCCCGCCGGCGGAGGGCTCCCGGGAGCGGCTGGCGAACTCGTCGATCACCCGGCGGGTCACGCCCGGGGAGAGCAGGGAGTCGCCGACCGCGGCGACCCGGACGGCGCGCAGCAGGTCGGACGGTTCGGTGTCCTTGGCGAGGAAGCCGGCCGCGCCCAGCCGCAGCGCCTCGAAGATGTACTCGTCCATCTCGAAGGTGGTCAGCACCACCACCCGGACGGCGGAGAGCTCGGGGCGGGAGCAGATCAGGCGGGTGGCCTCCAGGCCGTCGGTGCCGGGCATCCGGATGTCCATCAGCACGACGTCCGGCCGCAGCTCCTCCACCAGCCGGACGGCCGCCCCGCCGTCGTCCGCCTCGCCGACCACCTCGATGTCGGGCTGGGCGTCGAGCAGGGCCCGGAAGCCCGCCCGGACCAGGACCTGGTCGTCCGCCAGCAGTACTCGGATCATCCCGTCCGCTTCCCCTCGCTCGCCGTGCCCGGCCCCGCGGGGTCGGGCAGCCAGGCCCTGACCCGGAAGCCGCCGCCGTGCGGACCGGTGGTCAGCTCGCCGGCGAAGGCCGCGGCCCGCTCGCGCATGCCGACCAGGCCGTTGCCGGAGCCGCCGCCGTCACCGCCGGCGGCCGGGCCCGGATCGTCCACCCGGAGCAGCAGCCCCGCCGGGGAGGACCAGTCCATCAGAACCGTGGCGCTCCGCGCGGCCGAATGGCGGATGACGTTGGTGAGCGCCTCCTGGACGATCCGGAACGCGGCCAGCTCCACCTGGGCGGGGAGCGGCCGGGCGGTTCCCACCGTGTCGACGGTGACGGTGAGCCCGGCGTGGCCGGCCTGGGTCACGAGTTCGGGCAGCCGGGCGAGGCCGGGGGCGGGGGTGCGCGGGGCCTGGCCGTCCGGGCCGCGCAGGGTGCCGAGCACCTGGCGGACCTCGCCGAGCGCCTCCTTGCTGGTCGCCTTGATGACGGTCAGCGCGGCCCGCACCTGCTCCGGGTGCTCGTCGATGAGCTCCAGGGCCACCCCGGCCTGGAGGTGGATCACCGAGATGGAGTGGGCCAGGATGTCGTGGAGTTCGCGGGCCATCCGCAGCCGCTCCTCGGCGGCGCGGTTCTCCTCGGCCTGCCGCCGGGCCAGCCGGCGGGCGGCGAGCTGCTCGCCGCGCGAGCGCATGATCTCGGCGCCGGCCAGGATCAGCAGCAGCCAGGCCGCCGCCCCTGCTTCCTGCCACCAGCTCGGGCCGGGTCCGGGGGCGCGCTGCCAGTCGTGCGGCAGCAGGTGGGAGCTGGCCAGATGGAGCAGGTAGCCGCCGCCGAGGGAGATCCAGGCCCACCGGCGGCAGCCCCGGGCGAGCGCGCCGTACACGGCGACGGCGAGGCTGAAGAACACCGGGCCGTACGGGTAGCCGGCCAGCAGGTAGCCGATGGTGACGGCGGTGACGCCGGCCACCACCGGGCCGGGGAAGCGGTCGCGCAGGAGCAGCAGGGCGGGCCCGAGCAGCAGCAGCGCGTAGCCGACCGCGTCGAGCGCGGCCCGGTCGGTCTGCTGGCGGGCGGCGGCGGTGGAGCCGACCACCTGGACCAGGGCCACCAGGAGGGCGGAGAGCCTGGTCCAGGAGGGTCTGGTCCACGGCGGTCCGGGATAGGGATCGTGGTCGGTGCTCACGTGGTCGGTGCTCATGAACGGGTAACGGTCACCGCCCCGGCGCCGCGCCCGCGGCCCGGTTGACGCGTGCGGCGCGGGCCTCGGCGGCCAGGCGCTTCCCCCGCTCGGTCATGCCCCAGGGCTTGACCACGGAGAGCACGGTGGCGGTCAGGTAGATGGCCAGGGCCACCGAGGGGGCGATCACCAGCACGTGCGGGGCGCGGCCGTCCGGCGGGACGGTGCCGGCCGCGACCTGGCCGGCCGCGTCGTGGATGAAGGCGCGCAGGGCGAAGATCGAGGCCAGGGTGGCGGCCAGGGTGAGCCAGAACTTGGTGGCGACCCAGCGGTAGCGCAGCAGGCCCCAGGTGGTGCCGAGGGACAGCAGCACGCCGGAGAGCAGCGAGAGCAGGCTGATCGGGATCAGCAGCCAGTCGGCGAAGATCTCCTGCGCCAGGTAGGCGGCGCGCACGGTGTCCGGGTTGTCGGAGAAGCGGCCGGCGATGCCGAGGGCGAGCACACCGGCGGTCAGGCCGAGCCAGCCGACCGAGCAGGCGACGTGCACGGTCAGCCAGACCCGGCGGGCGTGCTTGGGCAGGCGGAGGCGCCCGGCGAGGCCGGCCGGGGGCTCCGGCCGGTCGGCGCGGGCGGCGCGGCCGGCCTCGGGCCCGGCGGGGGCCGTCGGGGCCTCGGGGGTGTCGGCGGCGGTCGGACCAGGAGGTGTGGGCATCGGCTTGTGCTCCGGAGGGCGAGGGGCGACGCGGG
The DNA here is from genome assembly GCF_001279805.1 of Streptomyces sp. XY431. Classification (NCBI taxonomy): domain Bacteria; kingdom Bacillati; phylum Actinomycetota; class Actinomycetes; order Kitasatosporales; family Streptomycetaceae; genus Streptomyces; species Streptomyces sp. XY431. Next base: position 66,569 of record NZ_LGDO01000518.1, on the reverse strand, counting down.
CCACGGGCCGGCGGCCACCGGGTGGATGGTGTACGGCCGCCGGCCCATGGCTTGGGTGATCCACGGGATCACCCCCTACTCTGCCCGGCCGGGGTGGGCGGGGCATCGCACGGCGGGAGTAGCCGGCCGTACCGCTCGTTGAGTACGGGCGGCGCGGCGCGCGGGCGGCCGGCGGCCGGGATCGTTCGGCGAACGGGCCGCGGGCCGACTGCGCGCAGGCTTCGGGCGGGCGGCGGACGGGCGGCGGACGGGCGGCGGACGGGCGGTCAGTAGGCGATCTCCACGACCTCGCGCCGCGCGGCCGGCTCCTGGAGCGCGGCGAGCAGGTAGTGCGCGAGGTCGGCGCGGGATATCGACCAGGCCCCGGGCAGCCGGCGGCCGACCGCCGTGCGGTAGCGGCCCCGGGCCCGGCCGCCGGTGAGCCGGGCGGCCCGGACCAGCGTCCAGTCCAGCTCGGTGTCCTCCAGCAGGAACCGCTCCATTCGCGCCATGTCGGCGTACGGCCGGCGGAGCATCGGGTGCAGCACCCAGGAGGTGAGGGCCCGTTGGAACGGGGCGGCACGCCAGGGCACCGGGCTCATGCTGGTGGTGGAGACGCACACGACCCGGGAGACGCCGGTGGCGCGCATGGCCTTGAGGATGTGGTCGGTGCCGGCCGAGTAGACGGTGGTGGCGGCCCGGCTGTAGCCGATGCCGAGCGCGGAGACCACCGCGTCCGCGCCCTCGACGGCGCGGGCCACCGCGTCCGGGTCGAGGACGTCGCCCTGCCGGATGGTGCTGGGGCGGGCGTCGGCCAGGGCCAGCGGGTCGCGGGCGAAGGCGACGGTGGAGTGCCCGGCCTCGGCGGCCAGCTCCAGGAAGTGGCGGCCGGTGCCACCGGTCGCGCCGAAGACGACAATGTTCACGGTGCGTTTCCCCCTCGATCGGCCTCGATCGGCCTTGGACGGCCCCGGTCAGCCCCGGTCGGTCCCGGCGGCGGGTGGCCGGCCGGTGGCCGGCGCGCGGCCGGCCCGCGCCGCGGACGTGCCGCGGGCGGGCCGGCCCCCGCCGGGGGTCATCAGTTGGCCACCTCGACGCGTCGGCCGTAGGTGGCCGCGTCATCCAGATGGGTGACGATGTAGTCGGCGACGTTCGCCCGCGCGATGCGCGACGCCTTCGCGATGTGGCCGCCCACCACCGCCTGGTAGTTGGGGGTGGCCGGACCGTCGGTCAGCATCGGCACCCGGACGATGGTCCAGTCCAGCGGGCTGGCCTCGACCTCGTCCTCCATCCGGGCCAGGTCGAGGTGGATGTTCCGGTAGACCCGGTCCACCACGAACTCGGCGACGAAGCGCTGCATCGCCGGCAGGTGCTTGGTCTCCAGGCCGGCCGAGGACATGGTGACCAGCCGGCGCACCCCGCCCGCCCGGGCGGCGGCGATGACGTTGCGCGCGCCCTCGGAGAACACCGTGGTCGTGGTGCGGGTGGTCACCCCCAGCGCGATCACCACGGCCTCCTTGCCGGCCAGCGGGCCGGTCAGCGACTCCACGTCGAACACGTCCGCGCGGACCTTGGTCAGCCGCTCGTGCTCGATCGGCAGCTTGGCCGGGTCGCGCAGCAGCGCGGTGACGCTGTGCTTGTTCTCCAGGGCCTTCTCGACGAGCAGCCGTCCGGTCCGACCGGCCGCTCCCACCACGACGATGTCCATAATTTCCTCCTTGCCGGGGCCGGCGGCAACTGGTTGCCGCCGGCCGTGAGTTGACCTTCGCTACGCCGACGGGTCCTACGGTAGGGAAAAGGCGAGCAGAACGCCGCCCGCATTGCTCGGGTACTGCGGGTAGTACGCGGCCTGGACGTAGAGCATGCCGTCCGCGACCACCGCGCCGCCGCCACCGGAGAGCGCCGTGCCGTGCCCCGGCACGCCGTTGACCGTGGTGAAGTCGCGGACCACGTCGTACTGCCAGAGCACCGCGCCGGTGGTGGCCGAGAAGACGCGCATCTTGCCGTCGGCGCCGCCCTCGTAGACCAGGCCCCGGGTGGCCGTCACGGCGGGGGTGAAGGCCCGCTGGCACAGCTCGGGGTTGGCGGCCGCGCCGCCCCACTGGCAGCCGTCGGCCGGGCTCTCGGTCTGCCAGAGGATCGCCCCGGTCGCCGGGTCGAGCGCGTACAGGGTGCCCGGGTTGGCGAACCAGGTGGCGACGTAGAGCCGGGTGCCGTCGAAGCTGGTGCCCCACTGGATGCCCGAGCTGCCGCCCTTGGTGTTGGGGTCGGCGACCACCGCGCGGTCCCACACCTTGGCACCGGTCAGCGCGTCGTAGACGTGGTAGATGCCGTTCTTCTGGCCGATGCCGATCACCCGGCGGTTGCCGATGCTGAAGACGTTGGCGCTGGCGCCGAAGTCCCAGTCGTGGTCGGTGCCGTTGGCCTTGCTCGGGCAGTAGGCGTCGGCGCCGGGGATGCCGCAGGCGACGGTGAAGGTGTCCGGGAAGACCTCCTGGGACCGCCAGCGGACGTTGCCGTTGAGGGCGTCCAGGGCGAGCACCGAGTCGGTGTCGCCGGCCGCGCCGGTGTAGTTCTGGCCGGTGCCGACGTAGATGGTGCCGGTCTCCCGGTCGACCACCGGGGAGCTCCACACGGCGACGCCGGAGGGCTCGTAGCGGGCCGCGCCATTGGGCCAGGTGCCGACCTGCTGCGGCTGGGGAGTGGTCCAGTGCCGCCAACTCAGCTGTCCGGTGTACGCGTTGACGGCGACCACCGAGCCGCGGAAGGTGCAGCACGGGTAGGTCAGGTCGAAGGTGGCACCGGACTCCTTGCTGGACACACCCACGTAGACCTGGCCGTTGTAGACCAGCGGCGAGCTGGTGATCTGGGCCTGCGGGTGGGTGTCCAGCTTCAGCGACCAGCGCAGGGCGCCGGTGCGGCGGTCGAGCGCGTACAGGTAGCCGCGGTTGTCACCGAAGTAGACGGTGTTGCCCTCGACGGCCGGGCTGCTGCGGACCGGGTCCGGGTTGGTGGCCGAGTGGGTGCCGGCCACCGGGGCGACGTCGAAGGTCCAGCGCGCCGCGCCGGTCCTGGCGTCCAGCGCGTGGAAGGTGCCCTCGGCACCGCCGACGTAGAGGGTGCCGTCCACCACGGCGGGCTGGCTGCCGAGGTAGACGCCCTGGACCTTCTCGTGGCCGAAGGCCCACTTGAGGCCGAGGCCGCCGACGGTGGCCGGGGTGATCCGGCTCTCCTGGCCGTTGAACCGGCTGCCGGACTGGTCGAACTGCCAGCTGCTCCAGTTCGCCGGGGGGCGGGGGCGGGACTCGGTGTCCTCGGCGCCCGCGCCGTTGGTGGCGGCGAGCAGGACGAGGGCGGTCAACAGGGCCACCAGGGCGGTGCCGAAACCGGCCGCCCGGGGCCGTCTTGGCTGGGACACGTGGATCAACTCCTCGGTGAGAACGAGTGGTTCACGTACGGTCCGGGGTGCCGGGAAGCCCGGCGGTGACCTCCGCGTGGGAGAGCACGGCGGCACAGTCCAGCTCGCCGAGGCCCGCCTCGGCGGCGGCGACGAGGGTCTCGTGGGTGGCGTCGCAGACCGGGGTGGCGACACCGAGGCGACCGGCCTCGGCGGTGGCCAGCCGGAGGTCCTTGCGCATCAGGTCGAGCCGGAACTGCGGCTCGCCGTAGGCCCGGCGGCGCATCACGCCGGCCTTGTACTTCATCACGGGCGAGCTGAAGCCGCTCTCGCTGATCATCGAGAGGGCCAGCTCGCGGTCGATGCCGGCCCGCTGGGCCAGCGTCACCGACTCGGCGAGCACCTGCATCTCGACGCCCATCAGCACATTGAGCATCACCTTGGCGGTGGCGCCGAGACCGCTCGGGCCGAGGTGGCGGATCTCCTTGGCGAGCGGCTCCAGTACGGCGCTCAGCCGCTCGAAGGTCTCGGCGGACCCGCCGACCATGAAGCGCAGTTCACCGTCCTTGGCGTGCTGGCCGTTGCCGATGATGCAGGCGTCCACGGCGCTGCGGCCGCGGCCGGCGACGCGCTCGGCCACCGACCGGGCGAAGTCCGGGGAGACGGTGCTGGTGTCCATCACGATGCCGTGGGCGGGCAGCGTCTCCAGCACCCCGCCGGCGCCGAACAGCTGCTCCTCGACGGCGGCCTCGGAGGCCAGGCTGAGCAGCACCACGTCCACCTGCGAGGCCAGTTCGGCCGGGGTGGCGGCGACCACGGCGCCGCGGGCGGCGAACGGGGCGGCGCGCTCGGGGGTGCGGTTGTGGACCACGATCCGGTGGCCCTGGTCGAGCAGGCGGGAGGCCATGCCACCGCCCATGACGCCAAGACCTATGACACCGATCCTGGTCGCCGGGGGTATGCCGGGGGCGGCGGCGGGCGGGAGGTCCCGGGAGAGTGCACGCCGCCGGCTGGGTATGTCGGCCATGGAGTCGACCCGCTTCCTGGTGGGCTGGTCGCGCCGGTACTCCCGGCGCTCGGAGTGCGGCGGGGAAGGCCGTGCCAGACACCCCGCCCCACCGCGGCCGGGGTGCCGACTGCCCGTCCAGCCTAGCGGGTGAACACTCACTCCGCGACGGCTTTCGGCGTCCGTTTCGAGCCGTATCCAGTGCTGACGTGCGATCAGTTCCGGCCCCGGACAAGCCTCCTCCCCCACCGCCGGGGGTAACGGTAGGGGAGGAGGGGCTATCGGGGCGGACACCGGTCGGTCGACCGGGGCGGAGCGGCGGCCGTCAGCCGGCCGCGGTCTCCGGCCGCCCGCCCGCGGGGCCGGCGTGCCCGGGCTGACCGCCCTGGCCGCCCTGACCCTGGCCCTGACCTGCCGGGGCACCCTGGCCCTGGCCCTGCCACTGGCCGCCGCCGGGCGCACCCTGGCCCTGGCCGCCGCCCTGGCCGCCCTGACCCTGCCACTGGCCGCCACCGGGGCCGCCCTGGCCCTGGTGCTGGCCGCCGGGACCGCCCGGGCCACCCTGGCCGCCGGGGCCCTTGCCGCCGGGCGCGCCCATCGGCGCCCGCATCGGACGCTCCTGGAGGAAGACCACGACCAGGGCGCCGAGCAGCGCGATGACCATGCCGATCAGGTAGACCGTGTGCAGCGACTCGGCCAGCGCCGAGGCCACACCGTCGCGCACCTCGGGCGCCTGCGCCCGGACCTTGGCCGGCGAGGTCAGCAGACCGTCCGTGCCGAGCCGCGCCAGCGCCTCGGCCGGCACCTTCTTCGGCAGCTGGTCGCGCAGTTGGGCGTTGAGGATGGCACCGAAGACGGTCACACCCATGGCACCACCGAGCGAGCGGAAGAAGTTCGCCGCGGCGGTCGCCACACCCAGCTGGCGCATCTCGACGGAGTTCTGCACCGCCGCGATGAGCACCTGGGTGACCAGACCGAAGCCGATACCGAACACCGCCAGGAAGCCGCCTGCGGCCACCTGGGAGGAGTCGGCCTTGAGGGTCGACATCAGGTACAGGCCGACCGCCATGATCAGCAGGCCCGCGATCGGGAACAGCTTGTACTTGCCGGTCGCCGCGACGACCTTGCCCGAGACGGTCAGGCTGACCACGGTCGCGATCATCAGCGGGACGAGCAGCAGCCCGGACTCGGTGGCGGTGTCCCCGTTGGCGACCTGGAGGAAGAGCGGGGTGTAGACGGTCGCCACGAAGAGCGAGATCGAGGCGAGGAAGAGGCCGACGGTGGCCACCAGGATGACCGGGTCCTTGAACAGCTCCAGCGGGACGACCGGCTCGCTGGCCCGCTTCTCCTGCAGGACGAAGCCGGCCAGCAGCACCGCGGCGAGCACCAGCAGGCCGATGATCTGGACCGAGCCCCAGGAGTACTGGTCACCGGCCCAGACCGAGACCAGCAGGATCGCGACGATGGCGGAGCTGAGCAGCGCCGAGCCGAGGTAGTCGAGCTTCTTCTTCTGCTTGTTGACCGGCAGCTTCAGCACCGAGCTGACGACCACCAGCGCGACCGCGCCGATCGGCAGGTTGATGTAGAAGATCCACGGCCACGACAGGTGGTCGACGAAGGCGCCGCCGATCAGCGGGCCGACCACACCGGCGATCACGAAGCAGGACTGCGCATAGCCCTGCCACTTGCCGCGCTCGCGGGGCGGGACGAGCTCGGCGATCAGGGCCATGGCCAGCGCCATCAGACCGCCGGCGCCCAGACCCTGGAGAGTACGGAAGCCGATCAGCTGGCCGATGTTGGCGGAGAGGCCGGACAGCGCCGAGCCGAGCAGGAAGATCGTGATAGCCGACTGGAACATCAGCTTGCGGCCGTAGAGGTCGCCCAGCTTGCCCCAGAGCGGCGTGGCCGCGGTGGCGGCCAGCATGTAGGCGGTGATGACCCAGGCCAGGTGGGTCACGCCGCCGAGGTCACCGGCGATGGTCGGCAGGGCCGTCGCCACGATCGTCTGGTCCAGGGCTGCCAGGAACATGGCAAGCACCAGGGCAGCAAAGATCGTCAAGAAGGTTTTACGTGGCACTTCCGGGGCGGGTGCAGCGTACGGGGCGCTCATTGGGTACTCCTTGAGAGGCGTCCGCCGACTCGGAGACCTTGCTCCGAGCTTGAATTCGTATAGACTATACAATCAAAATTAGCCGTCAAGAGCCAACGTCAAGGGCGGCCGCGGCCGCCCGGAAGGGCAGCTAACGATGAGCCAACTCCAGGGGAAGATCGCGCTCGTGACCGGTTCTACCTCGGGCATGGGGGCAGCCGCCGCACTGGCGCTCGCCGCCGCCGGGGCGCACGTCGTGGTCTCCGGCCGCCGGGCCGAGCTGGGCAACGCCGTGGTGGAGCGGATCCGGGAGAAGGGCGGGCAGGCGGACTTCGTCGCCGCCGACGTCACCGTCGAGGATGACGTCGCCCGCCTGGTGAGTACCACGGTCGAGCGACACGGTCGCCTCGACATCGCCTTCAACAACGCCGGCGGCGGCGGGGCGTTCGGCCCGCTGGACCGGGTCCCGGCGGACGCCTTCGCCGCGGTGATCGCGGTCAACCTCGTCGGCACCTACCACTCGCTGAAGCACGAGATCGCCGCCATGCGGGCGAGCGGCGGCGGCAGCATCATCAACAACGCCTCCACCGCCGGCGTCCAGGGCACCGCCTTCGGCCTGGGCGCGTACACCGCGGCCAAGCACGGTGTGGTCGGCCTGACCCGGGCCACCGCGCTGGAGGCCGGCCCGGCGGGCATCCGGGTCAACGCGCTGATCACCGGCCCGGTCGACACGGAGGACTTCCGCCAGCGGGTCGGCGGGCAGCCGGGCGCGCTGGAGCGGGCCGGCGCAGCCACCGCCCTGGGGCGGATCGCGACCGAGGAGGAGGTCGCCAACGCGGTGGTCTTCCTCGGCAGCGACGCGGCGAGCTTCGTCACCGGCTCGCTGTTCGGGCTGGACGGCGGCATGACGGCCGGCGTCACGGCCGGGACGATGGGGCGGCCCGGCGGCGGCCAGGGCGGTCCCGGTGCGCAGGGCGGCCAGGGCCGTCCGGGTGCGCAGGGCGGCCAGGGTGCTCCGGGCCAGGGCGGGCCGGGCGCCGGGCGGCCCGGCGCGAACTGACCGGAACCGGACGCACCGGGGCCCGTTCCCACTCGTCCCATTGCCAGCAATCCACCCTCCGGCTATTTTTTCGATATGTTCGTAAAAACCACGAGGAACACCGAAGAGTTCATCTCGGAAACCGGTGAGTGGATTGCCGGCAACCCCGTCGAGAATTCCATCCTGCTGACCATGCTGGCCGGCGCGAAATTCCGCCCGCCGACCGCCCCGCCGATAGCCTGGAGCCGGGTCGAGGACCCGGCTTCGGACACGGCGCCGGTGGTCGGCGTCGCGGCGTTCACGGCGCCGCACCTGGTCGTGCTGAGCGGGATGCCGACGGCCGCCGCGGCCGCGCTCGGCGCCGAACTGGGCGCCGGGCCCGACCTCCTGCCCGGCGTGATCGGGCCGGACGCGGCGGCCGCCGCCTTCGCCGCGGCCTGGTCCGAGGCCACCGGCCGGCCGACCAGGGCCGACCGCCGCGAGCGGATACTGTGCCTGGACGGGGCGGTCACCGCCGACGGCCGTCCGGCCCCGGACGGGCAGTCCAGGGCCGCCCGCGAGGAGGAGGCGGAGCTGTTCACCGAATGGTGCCTGGAGGCCGCGCACGGCGCCGGGCTCAGCCGGGAGATGGCTTCGCGCTCCGTCCGGGGCCAGATCGCCGGCGGCCTGCTGCGGGCCTGGGAGCTCGACGGCGAACCCGTCGCGATCCTCGGCCGGACCGCCGCCGTCGCGGGCGTGGTGCGCTACGGCCCGATCTACTCGCGGCCCGACGCCCGGCGCGGCGGGTACGCCCGGGCGCTGCTCGCCGAGTCCTCGACCGAGGTGCGCGCCGAGGGGCTGGTCGGCATGGCGGTCACCGCCGAGGGCAACGACAGTGTGCAGGCACTGTTCGGCTCGCTCGGCTACCGCTCCCGCGGCGGCCTTTCGGAATTCCGCTTCGACTGAGTCGCGCGATCCCTCCGGGAAACACCCGGAGGGAATACCGCGGGCCCGGATCCGAAATCGGATCCGGGCCCTCTCGCAATACCGCCTCGCAATACCGCCTCGCAGTACCGCCTCGCAGTACCGTCCGGAAATTCTCCGGGAACTGCCCGGAGGATTTCTCCCCCGGGCGGCTCCGGGCGTCCGGTCAGTCCAGCGGGTCGGGGTCCGGCACGGCCTCCAGCAGCGAGAACGCCGTCCCGGTCGACACCACCCGGTTGAGCCGGTAGCCGCCGCGCCGGAAGACCTCGGCGAACTGCTCCTCGGTGCGGACCTCGCCGCTCATGGTGACCAGCATGACCAGGTCGAAGTTCTTCACGAACTTCGGCACGCCCTCGCGGTGCACCAGCTCCGCCGCGACGAAGCGGGCGCCCGGCGAGGCCTCCCGGCACTTGCGCAGCAGGCGGACCAGCGCGTCGTCCGGCCAGGAGTGCCAGACCTGCTTGGTGACGTAGGCGCCGATCCCGGCCGGGACCCCGGCGAAGAAGTCGACCGGCTCGAAGTCCAGCCGGCCCTGCTCGGCCAGCTTGGCGACGTCGGGCTGGGTCCTGGCCTGCTCGATGACGCTCGGCAGGTCGGCCAGCACGCCGCGGGCGAGGGCGTCGTACTTGTGCAGGATCGCGGCCAGGTAGGTGCCCTGCCCACCACCGAGGTCGCAGACCGCGCCGGCCTCGGCGAACTCGGGGTACGCGGACACCAGGGCGTCGGCGAGCGCGTCGGTGAAGTCGGTCATCGCCTGGTTGAAGGTCGCGGCGGCGGACGGGTTCTTCTGCAGCCAGGGCCAGAGCGCGGTGCCGTGCACCTTCTCGAAACCGGGCTTCCCGGTGGCCAGGCTGTGGTCCAGCGCGCCCCAGGAGGCCCAGAGCCACTCGGCGCCGACCATCCGGGCCATCGCGTCCATCGAACCGGGCACGCCCGGGCGGAGCAGCTCGGAGAGCCCGGTGTTGGCGAAGACGCCGGGCTCGACCTCCTCGAACACACCGTCCTCGGTGAGCAGCGAGAGGACCTTGGCCAGCGCGCTCGCGGTCGCTCCGGCGCGCTCGGCGAGCTCGGCCACCGGCAGCGGGCCCTCGGCCAGCAGCTCGGCGAGCTTGAACTCGGCGGCCAGCGCCAGGCAGCGCGGGGTGGACGGGAACATCAATTCGGAGAGGAACACCGCGCCGGCCGAAGCAGGGGCGGTCTGGGGAACGGCGGTCATGGGGTGAGGCCTCCCTGCGGGGACCGGGGCGGGGGCGGACGGCGCCCCCGGCCCGAGGTCAGCGGTCATGGGTGGACGGGCCGGACGGCCCCGCGCCGGGCGGCCCGGACGGGCCGGGCCGCCCGGCGGTTGCGCACGGCCTGGGCTCAGCCCAGCAGGGCGAAGGCGAAGCCACCGCCGGGGTTGGCCATGAACTTGTTGGTCGGCGGGATCTCACCGCCGGCCGCGACACCCACGGCCGGGCCGGTCAGCGCGATCCGGGTCGGGGTGGGGACGATCTGGACCTGGCCGGCGGCCAGCTGGCCCCAGTTGTTCCAGCCCCAGCCCTGCACCGAGCCGTCGGCCAGCAGCGCCAGCGCGTGCCCGCCGTTGCCGGGGGCCGCGTCGGTGCCGCCGCCGCTGGCGGAGACGGCCTTGACGCCGGTCAGACCCGGCACCGGGGCCGGCACCGCGCGGTCGGCGGTGGTGCCGTCGCCGAGCTGGCCGCCGTCGTTGAGGCCCCAGGCCCAGACGGTGCCGTCGGCCAGCAGCGCCACCGTGTGGTGGTAGGCGCCGACCAGCTGGGTGACCGAGCGCAGGCCCGCGACCTTCTGCGGGGCGGCGCGGTCCTCGGTGGTGCCGTCGCCGAGCTGGCCGCGGTCGTTGAAGCCCCAGACCGAGGCGGTGCCGTCGGCGTGCACGACCATGCTGTGGCCGCCGCCGGCGCTCAGCTTGACGGCCGGCTCCAGGTTCTCGATCACGGCCGGGCGCGGCCGGCAGTCGAAGGAGGCGGTCATGTAGGAGCGGACGATCCGGCCCTCGCGGGTCGAACCGGGGCCGTCGCCCAGCTGGCCGCGGTCGTCGCGGCCCCAGGACCAGACGGTGCCGTCGGCCTTGAGCGCGAGGTTGTGCGCACCGCCGACCGCCAGCTCGACGACGTCCTCCAGGCCGTCGACCCGGACCGGGACCGGCTGCACGCCGAAGTTGGCCTCGCCGAGGGCGCAGAAGAAGCCGGCGCCCCAGGCCCAGACGGTGCCGTCCTCCAGCAGGGCGGCGGTGTGGCCGCCGCCGGCGCCGACCGAGCGGACCCGGCCGGGCAGTCCGACGGTGCGGACCGGGGTGGCCTGGTTCTCGGTGGAGCCGTCGCCGAGCTGGCCGAAGGCGTTGCGGCCGAAGCCCCAGAGCTCGCCGTCGCCGGTCAGGGCCAGCGCGTGGCCGCTGCCGGCCGCCACCTTGACCACGTTCTCCAGGCCCTTGATGTCCTGCGCGGTGGTCCGGTTGACCGTCCCGCCGTCGCCGAGCTGGCCGTTGGTGTTGTCACCCCAGCTGCTGATGATGCCTGCCATGATGATGCGACCTCTCAATAGTCGGGGGGCGGTCAGGCCCAGAACTGGTCGACGGCGTACTGGTCCTCGGGGTAGGTCCAGAACTCGGCGATCAGGCCGTCCTGGATCCGCGCGACGTTGACGAAGGGCATCTCCAGGCTCTTGCCCTCACGCTCGTAGCGGGTGAAGACGGTGGCGAAGGCGAACGAGTCGCTCGCGCCGATCTCGTGGATCTCCATCGTGATCCGGCCCTGGCAGATCTCGAACATCCGGCCGGCGAAGGCCAGTGCGGACTCGATGCCCTCGTGCGCGCCGGACAGCTCGCTGGTGCCCGGGTAGTAGTGCACGCAGTCCTTGGTCCAGTAGCTGGCCGCCTTCTGCACGTCGCCCACGGTGAACGCGGCGTAGACCGCTTCCATGAGCTTGGCGTTGGGGTGGTCGACGACCTTCATGACTCTCCTCCTGTAGCTGTGCGACGGTGCGATGCGGGGCCGTGCGGTACAGCGGGGCCGTGCAACAGAGCGGGGCCGTGCGGTACAGCGGCGTCGCTCGACGAGGCGGAACCGGCGTCGCTCGACGCGATGGTGACGATGCGTCAGTTGGCGGCGCGGCGGACGATGTCGACCAGGGTCGCCCGGTCCGGGGCGGGGAACGGCGGGGGCCCGCCCGCGACCGCCTGCTTGACCCGCAGCCGGATCTCCTCGTCCTCGTACAGGCCGGCCGGGTTGTCGAGCGACATCATGGTGCGGACCAGCCGGCGCCAGACCACCTCGTCGGTGCCGGCCGCCTCGGCGACCGTGCCGAAGGTGAGCACGTCCGGCGGCAGCGGCGGCAGCTGCTGGCCGGCCACGGTGGCCCGCCAGAGCCGGGCCCGGCCCGCGTCGTTGCGGACGGCGTCCTCGAACCACGGACGGAAGGTCCGCCCGGCCAGGCCGGCCGCCAGTGCGGCCTGCTCGGCGTCCGGCTCCGGGTGCTCGCGCACCAGGTCGGCCAGGCCGAGCACATGGGCGATGGCCAGCGAGACGCCGCGGCCGAACGCCGGGTTGGTGGTGCAGACGGCGTCGGCGACCGGAAGGAAGCCGGGCACCGGCTGGGCGTCCTGCCCGTACAGCTTCAGCGAGTTGTCCAGGCCCGCCATCGCGTGCACCGGCGAGATCGGGTCGGAGGCCTCCGGCGACACCCAGGGGGCGAGCAGCGGGGTGGCCCGGACCACGGCGGTGAAGACGTCCTCGGCGCGCATCTGCTTCAGCTCGGTGTCGTCCGGCAGGATGCCGAACGAGATGGCGAAGGTGTTGTTGTCGCCGAGGAACATCACGCCGGTGTAGTGGTCCCAGAGCCCGCCGGCGCCGAAGCCCCGGTTGAGCGGGCCGACCGGGCGCGGGCCGTGCGCGCGGTAGTAGCGGGTGTAGTAGGTGATGTCGGCGCTCTGCGCGACGAGTTCCGGCTCGGCCAGGCCGTGCTCGCGCAGCCACTCGTGGCCCTGCGAGCGGCGGCCGCTGGCGTCGATCACCAGATCGGCGGCGATGGTGCGGCCGTCCTTGGTGACCACACCGGTCACCCGGGCCGGGCCGCGGTCGGCGACGGTCAGACCGCGCACCGTCTCGCCCCGGCGCAGCGAGATGCCCGGCTTGCGCAGCGCCTCCTGGCGGAGGACCAGCTCGAAGGTGGTCCGCCGGCTGCCGAGCATCCGCAGCTCGGCGTCGGCCGGGTGCGGCGTCTTGTCGGCCAGGGTCGGCGGCATCGCCTTGCCGAGCTCGATCTCCCGCACGCCGGCCGCGACCAGCGCCTGGTAGACGGAGGGCAGCCGCTCGCGCAGCAGGTTGGTGCCGAGCGAGCCGAAGGCGTGCGAGTGGTGGAGCTGCGGCACGGTCGGCCGCTGCCAGTCGCCGTGCGCCTCGTCGACGGTGTCGGGGGCCTCGTTGGCGTCCCGCTCCAGCACGGTGACGTCGTGCCCCAGGTCGGCGAACGCCAGCGCGGCCACCAGGCCGGCGACGCTGCCGCCGATGATCAGAGTCCGTGTCATGACCTCACCCCGCGGTGGTAGGAGTGGAAAGGCCCGCCTTCGGGGTGTCCCGCGAGGTCTCGGCCTTGATGTGGAAGCGGATGGACTTCGCGTCGCTGAAGCACTCGCGCATCGGGCGCACCAGGTCCCGGTGCTCCTCGGTCCGCTCCCAGGCGACGAAGTCGTCCAGCGAGCGCCACTCGCTGGTGATCAGCCACTGCTCCGGGTCGGTGGAGGACTGGCAGACCTGGTCGCGCACGTGTCCGGGGACGCCCTCGGCGACCAGGTGGCGGATCTGCTCGTACGCCTTGAGGAAGTCCTCCCGGCGCTCCTCCTTGACGGTGATCAGGAAGAGCACGCGGCCCTGTGCCGCGCCCTCGTCGACCGGCATGACGGTCTCCTTCCGGGTCGTGGTGCTCGTGGGTGTCAGGAGTGCGCGCGCAGCAGGACGGCGCTGTTGAAGCCGTCGAAACCGCGGGCGCCGATCAGCGCGGTGCGCACCTCGGTGGACTGCTCCTCGCGGACGAAGGCCAGGTCGCAGCCGTCCGCCGGACGGGCCGGGCCCGCCGAGGGCGGGATCAGGCCGTTGTCCATGGCGAGCACCGCGGTGGCCGCGTCCAGTGCGCTGCCGCCCTGGTAGAGGCGGCCGGTGAGCGGCTTCTGGGTGGTGACGGCGGCCGGGCCGGCGTCGCCGAAGACCGCGCGCAGCGCCTCGGCCTCGGTGCGGTCGTAGGCGGGCAGGCCCACCGCGTCCGGGAAGGTCACGTCGACGTCCCCCGGGGTCAGGCCGGCCCGTTCGACGGCGGTGCCGAGCGCCCTGGCGTACTGGCGGACCGAGCCGGAGGCCGTCCGGCTGGCGGCCACGGCGTCCTGGGTGGCGGACCAGCCGGCGATCTCGGCCCGGATCCGGGCACCGCGGGCGAGCGCGTGGTCGAGGTCCTCGACCACGAACACCACCCCGCCCTCGCCCGGCACGTAGCCGGCCGCCCGCTCGTCGAAGGGCAGGTAGGCCTCGGCCGGGTCGGAGCCGGTGTAGAGCCGGCCGCTGCGCTGCTGGCAGGCGAGCGCGTACGGGCCGAGCGGTGCCTCGGTGCCGCCGGCGAGCACCACGTCGGCGCCCCGGCGGACCAGCCGGGCGGCGTGGGCCAGCGAGTCCAGGCCGCCGGCGCCCTCCGAGACGAGGACGCTGGACGGGCCCTTGGCCTGGTGCTTGATGGCCAGCTGCCCGACCGTCGCGGCGTAGAACCAGGCGATCGACTGGTAGGCGCCGACGGTCCGCGAGGTGTCCGGCTGCCAGAGCCGCTGGAGCTCGCGCTGGCCGAACTGGTTGCCGCCGGAGGAGCTGGCGAGCGCCACCGACAGCTTGTACGGCTCGACCGTGGACGGGTCCAGCTCGGCCTCGCCGAAGGCCAGTTCGGCCGCCGCGTAGGCCAGGTGGGTCCACCGGTCGGTCTGCACCTGGAGCCGGCGCTCGACGTAACGGCTGACGTCGAAGTCCGGGACCTCGCCGGCCAGCGTGGTCTCGTACTGGCCGGCGTCGAAGAGCGTGATCGGAGCGATCCGGCTCTCCCCGCCGCAGACCGACTTCCAGTGCGCCTCGCTGCCGATGCCGCTCGGCGCGACCACGCCGATGCCGGTGATGACGGCACGTCGTGCGCTCATCGGCCCCTCCCCAGCTTGGCGAAGAGCATCGCGGACTGGAAGCCGCCGAAGCCGCTGCCGACCGAGAGCGCCGCGCCGACCCGCACCTCGCGGGCGGTGTTGGGCGTGTAGTCGAGGTCGCACTCGGGGTCGCGGTTCTGCCAGTTGGCGGTCGGCGGGACGACCCCGCGGTCGACCGCCAGCGCGCAGGCGGCCATCTCGATCGCGCCGATCGCGCCCAGCGAGTGGCCGACCATCGACTTGATCGAGCTGATCGGGACCCCGTAGGCGGCGTGGCCGAGCGAGCGCTTGAAGGCGCCGGTCTCGTGCCGGTCGTTCTGCCGGGTGCCGGAGCCGTGGGCGCTGATGTAGCCGATGTCCTCGGGGTTGAGCCGGGACTGGCGCAGCGTCTCGGTGATCGCCTCGGACATCTCCAGGCCGTCCGGGCGCAGACCGGTCATGTGGAAGGCGTTGCCGCGGTTGGCGTAGCCGACCACCTCGCAGTAGATCCGGGCGCCGCGCCGGCGGGCGTGCTCCAGCTCCTCCAGGACGAGCACCGCGCAGCCCTCGCCCAGCACGAAGCCGTGCCGGTCCCGGTCGAACGGCCGGGAGGCGTGCGCCGGGTCGTCGTTGTCCGGGGTGGTGGCCTTGATGGCGTCGAAGGAGGCGACGGTGACCGGGGAGATCGGGGAGTCCGAGGCGCCGGTGATCATCACCTCGGCCTCGCCGTCCATCAGCAGCTGGTAGGCGTGGCCGATGGCGTCGATGCCGGAGGTGCAGCCGGTGGAGACGACCACCGCCGGGCCGTGCGCCCCGTGCCGGACGGCCACGTCGGCGGCCAGGCTGCTCGGGATCAGGCCCTGGTAGAGGAACGGGCTGGTGACGTCGGGGTCGACCAGCCAGTTGCGGCCGGAGTCACTGGCGACGACGAACTCGTCCTCCAGGACGATGGTGCCGCCGACCGCCGAGCCGAGCACCACACCGGTGGCTTCCCGGGTGCGCTCGTCGAGCTCCAGTCCGGCGTCCAGCACCGCCTCCTGGGAGGCGGCCAGCGCGAACTGCACATAGCGGTCGGCGCGGCGCAGCTCGAGCGGGGTGAGGCCGGCCGCGACCGGGTCGAAGTCGGCCTCGGCGGCGATCTGCGAGCGGAACGCCGAGGGGTCGAAGGCGGAGATCCGACGGGTCGCGGTGCGGCCCGAGGTGATCAGTTCCCAGAAGGTCTCGCGGGTGGTGCCCCCGGGGGCCACCACGCCGATCCCGGTGACCACGACGCGGCGGTCACCCGTGGACGGGGAAGCGGTCATCGCTCCCCCAGCACTATGTGGCCCTCGGCCTTGGTGCCCGGGCCGTCCTCGGTGTCGACGTGGCCGAGCTCGGGGGACGGCGCCAGCGGGCCGAGGTGGAAGACCGCGAAGGCCTCCTCGGAGCCGGTGTTGCGCAGCCGGTGGCGGATGTCCTTGGGGATCAGCACGCCCTGGCCGGCGAACAGCTCGAAGGGCTTGTCGTCCAGGTCGAGGGTCAGCTCGCCGCGGACGAGCAGCAGGAACTCCTCGCTGTACGGGTGGTAGTGCTCGGTGATCCGCTCCCCCGGCTGGAGCCGGGCGGTCCCCATGAAGCCGGAGGTCGCGCCGCAGGTGGCGGGCGAGAGCACCGCGCGGGTCTCGCCGCCGCGCTTGCGGTTGGCGGGGACGTCGTCGGCGGAAATGATGCGGATGTTCCTGGCAGCCACGGCGCTCACTCCTTTTCGGCGGGGACGGCGGTGGAACCGGCGGCGAGGGCCTCGACCTTCTGCCGGATGATCTCCAGCTGCACGGGCGAGTTGATGTTCAGCCGCTCGGTCATGCCCTGGTCGTCGACCGGGGCGACGGGCTTCATGGAGAAGTCCTGGATCCAGGTCATCCGGACGCCGCCCTCGGGCAGCTCCTCGTACCGCCAGTGGATCTGCATGTAGGCGAACGGGCCGGTCTCCACCCGGTGGGCGTGGACGGTGCGGTCGGCGACGTTGACGGTGCGGTCGCTGACCCAGCTCCAGATCCGGCCCTCCTCGTCCGGGTGCATGGTGAGCCGGAACCGGACGGTCTCGCCACGGCGCTCGACGATCTCGGCGGACGCGTACTCGGTGAACAGATCCGGCCAGCCGGCGACGTCGTTGGTGACGTCCCAGACGAGCTTGAGCGGGGCCTGGATGACAATGCTGTTCTCGGTGTGTCCGGCCATCGCTCAGCCCACCGCCCCGGCGGTCTGCAGCTCGGCGACGATCTGGTCGACGCTGAGGGCGACGGCGCCGTCCGGGACCTTCAGGCCGTAACGGTCGGCGATCACCGCCTCCAGCTCCAGCACGGCCAGCGAGTCGAGGCCGAGCTCCTCCAGGGGGACGTGCCGGGAGCCCTCGAACACGTCCGGCGCCGCGCCGGCGCTGGTGATGAGGACGTTCTCGATCTCCTCCGCGGTGACGACCGTGGTCGTCCCGCCGGCCTGGTGGTCGGTCATGGTGCTGCCTCTCGTTTCTCCGGTGTAGGGACTGCTCCTGGGCCCCGCGGCGCGGCCGTCCGGGGTGAACGGGCCCCCGTTCGGCCGGCGCCGCCGGCGGAGGGCGGGCTCACCGACCGCCGGTGCCGGACTCCCAGGTGTAGAAGCACTGGGCGACCGCGTCCTGCGGCGAACGCCAGGTGGGCAGGTAGGGGGAGATGAACGGGGTGAGCCGTTCGCTGACCCGGGCGAACTCCGGGTGGCGGCGGGCGGCGTCGACCGCCTCCTGACCCGGGTCGTCGGTCTCCAGCAGGTGGACGTAGGCATCGCCGAGCTTGTACAGCGAGCGGTGGGTGACGCCGGCGAGACGGGGAAGTTCGGTCTCGTCGGACTCACCGAACACGCGGGCGACGTCGCCCTCCGCGCCGGGCAGCATCCGGGCGATGATCAGTGTGCGGTGCATGCGGGCTCCCCTCGGGGTACGGGCTCTCTCGGACTCTCTCGGACTCTCTCGGACTCTCTCGGACTCTCTCGGACTCTCGGCGGGCTCTTCCGGGCCGGTGTTCGGCGCCGCGGCTTCAGTGCTGCGGGCGGCCGACCGGCTGGATGGCGCCGATGTCGAGCAGGATCCGGGGCACGTTGTCGCCGATCCAGGACTCGACGACGCGGCCGTCGACGATCCGGTGGCAGGACATCTCGTGCACGGTGACCGGCTTGCCGGTCGGCGGGATGTCGAACAGCTGGCCCTGGTGGGTGCCGCGGGTGGTGAACCGGGCGTAGACGCGGTCGCCGTCGCCGGCCACGTCCTCCACGGTCACGTTGACGTCCGGGAAGGCGTTGCGCCAGAGCAGCACGGCCTGCCGGAAGGAGTCCGGGCCGGGGGGCATCGGGGGCAGGCCGGGGGCGTGCACCACGTAGTCCTCGGCGAAGCGGTCACCGATGGCGGAGAGGTCGCCGTCGTTGAACGCCCGCTCGGTCAGCTCGCGGATGAGGGCCTTGTTGGCCTCCACCGCGCTCTCGGTGGACGAGGTCATGACAGTCCTTTGCTCGGCGGACGGCCCCGGCCGGTGCGCGGCCGAGGGCGGTCCGGGTGGGCGTGGGGCGGCGGCCGGTCCTGGGTACGGGGAGGCTCCGGGAGCCGGCCGGTGCGCACTGCGGCGCGAGGTGCGGGGAGCGGACCGGTCAGATGAGCGAGGCGAGGACGAAGCAGGCCGCCGCGCCGATCGCGCCCATGGTCCGGGTCTCGTGCGCCAGGTGCCAGCGGCGGCGCTTGCCGCGCCACGCGGCATCGGTGTCGCGGTACGGGCTCCAGCGCTCGATCTGGCGCCAGATCGGCCGGTTGACACCCTCGGAGGCGACCGCGACGGTCGCCATGCCGACGGTGCCGGCCGCGTACAGCACCTTGGCCACCTTGCTCTCCGACCGGACGGCCTTGGTGGCGCCGACAGCGGCGGTGGCCAGGCCGTTCCAGAAGGCGATCGGGTGGAACACGTGCATGTCGATCAGCTGGCAGGTGTTGACGTACCGGTCGTAGGGCAGGGAGTTGAGCATCGGCAGGATCGAGGTCTTCATGATCCAGAGCGTGCCGAGCTGAACGCTGGACGAGGTAACCAACCAGACGTCCGAATTATCCTTCATGTCCTTCATATCGATTCCTCGAATCGATCCGGGATCGCGGAATGTCCGCCGCGTCGATGCGGCGAACCGGGGCGGGGTCGCCCGATGCGAGAGACACGGGACCCCGGGGGCCGGGGCATCTCGGCCCCCGGGGCTGCCCCGCCGCCTCATCCTTGCCGCCGGGCGGTCCCAGTGTCAGGAGGCATCCGTCTCCACCGGGCTGGGACGTCGCCCCGGCCGTCACGGACCGCGTCCCGGCCGTTCCGGGCCGTCCGCCCAGCCGGTTCGTTGCACCAACCTCCCGGATTCCGGGCCATGTTGACGCGCCCACCGGACGCACCCTACGGTGCGAGCGGGCACTCACTCACCGAGAGCCCAGGGCCCGCGACCACCCCGCCGTGCCGACCGGCCGGCGGACATCCCAGGAGGTGCCGAGCCGATGACGATCGATGTGCACGGCCACATCACGTCGCCCGAACTCTTCCGCCGCTTCCCCATGCCGCCGAGCCTCGTCGACGTCGACGGCATGGTGGAGCTCAAGGCGGCGGCCGGGATCACCATGTCCCTGGTCGGCAGTCCCGTCGGCGCGGGCACCATGGTGCGCACGCCCGGGCTGGACAACTACCGCCAGCCGCTGGACACCCTCGAACGCTTCCACGACTGGCTGGGCGAGCAGGTCCGGGCCCGGCCCGCGGCGCTGCGCGGCTACGTCTACACCAACCCGCTCGGCTCCGACGCCGAACTCGCTGCCGCCGCCAAGCGGTTGGAGCAGGACGAATTCGTCGGACTGATGGTCAACTCCAGCATCGAGGGGCGGTTCCTGGACACTCCGCAGGCCGACGCCTTCTTCGCGATGGCCGCGCAGTACCGCACCCCGGTGATGCTGCACCCGCCGGCCGAACCGGCCGGGGCCGGGGAGCTCGACGACCTGCGGCTGGTCGAGCAGATCGCCCGGCCGTGCGACGTCACGCTGGGGACGGCGGCGGTGCTGTTCGCCGGGTGGCTGGAGAAGTACCCGGAACTGCGGATCGTCGCCCCGGTCTGCGGCGGCGGGCTGCCGCTGCTGCTGGAGCGGCTGGAGCTGGCCCGGCGGATGCCGGTCACCTTCGGCCGGCCGGGCGCGGTCCCGGGCGGGCCTCCCGGCGGTGCGCCGGGCGGACCTCCGGCCGGCGCTCCCGGCGGGCCTCCGCCGGGGGTCGGCGGTCCCGGGGCCGGCGGTCCCGGCGGACCAGGGACCGGTGGGCCGGGCAGGCCGGGGGGACCCGGCGGACCGGGAGGCCCGGGCGCCGCGCCGACCGGGCCCGTCGTCCCGCCGCTGGCCGAGGCCCTGCGCCGGGTCTTCGTCGACACCGCGACCCCGAGCCTGCGGGCCGTGGCCGCCGCCGTCGACGCCTTCGGGGCCGGCAACGTCATGTTCGGCACCGACTCCCCGCCGATGAGCGCGCCGCTGGACGCCTCGCTGGCCCGGTTGGACGGGCTCGGCCTGGCCCCGGCCGATGTCGCGCGGATCCGGCACGACAACGCCGCCGGGCTGTTCGGCCTGCCCGGCGCACCCGACGCGAACTGAATCCGGTCCCGCCCGCACCGGGCGGGACCGGACCCGACGCCGGCCGAGCGGACCCGGACAGCACCGGGCCCGGGCTCATCACCACCCCCGGCGTCCCCCGATCCGACGCCCCGTCGGATTCCCCGCACCACCGACACGCGACAGGGAGGTGCTGTCATGACGGCAGCCGCACCGACCCCACCGTCCGGGCCGCCCGGCGGACGCCCCGGCGGCGGACCGCCCCCCGGCGCCGGCGGACCGCCCCCTGGCTTCGGCGGGCCACCCCCGGGGGCCGGCGGGCCGCCGCCGGGATTCGGAGGACCGCCCGCCGGCTTCGGCGGCCCCCCGCCGGGAGCCAGCGGGCCGCCCCCCGGCTTCGCCGCCCCGCCCCGACCTGCACCCGAACGCGTCCCCGCCGACCGGGAGTTCCTCGGCAGCCGGGTCCTGCTGGTCGGCGGCTACGGCAGCATCGGCGCCGCCGTCGCCGAGGACCTCGCCGCCCAGGGCGCCCGGGTCGCGGTGGCCGGCCGTTCGCTGAAGAAGGCCGAGGAGACCGCCGAGCGGCTCGCGCCGCTGGCCGCCCGCGGCGGCACGGTGGCGCCCCACGCCGTGGACGTCGCCGACCGCGCCGACGTGGACCGGCTGGTGGCGGCCGTGACCGCCGACTGGGGCGGCATCGACGTCCTGGTGAACTGCGCCAGCGCGCTGGTCACCGTCGGCGCCGAGGAGATCTCCGAGGAGGACTGGCGCACCATCGTCGACACCAACCTGCTGGGCGCCTTCTGGCTCTCCCAGTCGGTCGGCCGGGCGATGATCGCGGCCGGCGGCGGCCGGATCGTCCACCTCTCCTCGGTGCGCGGCAAGTTCGGCGCCCGGCGCGGCTTCAGCGCCTACGGCGCCAGCAAGGCCGGACTGGACCTGCTGGTCAAGCAGCTGGCCGCGGAATGGGGCCGGCACGGGATCGCGGTCAACGCGGTCGCCCCCGGCTTCGTCCGCACCGACTTCGTCCAGGAGAACGCGAGCAACCCGGAGTTCATGCGGATGGTGCTCGGCCGGATCCCGCTGGGCCGCACCGCCGAACTGCACGAGGTGGCCGACGCGGTCACCTTCCTCGCCTCGCCGCGGGCCGGCTTCATCAGCGGCCAGGTGCTGTACGTGGACGGCGGCGTCACCACCAGCCAGTGAGACCCCGCCCGCACCGCCCCACACCCACCGACGGGCCGAGCCCGGCCCGGAGAACCCAGGAGACGACCATGAGCACGTGGCACGCGCTGTACTACCCGCTGCTGCCGGGCAGCGAGGACATCGTCAAGGACCTGTTCCGCAAGAGCGGCCGCCCGGACTTCGACGTCAAGAGCCCCGACGGCACCGTGGTCGGCAAGCTCCTCGGCACCCAGGCCTTCGTCGGCAAGGAACTGGCCGTCCGGGTGATCGAGATCGAGGGCCCGCTGCCGCTGGTCGCCGCGCACATGAGCCAGCAGCCCGCCGTCCGCGAGTTCGAGCGGGAGCTGGAGAAGCACCTCGCCGTCCCGCGCGACATGACCAGCCGTGAGGGCGCGCAGGCGTTCTTCCGGCTGGCCTCGATGGAGAACGTGCTCTCCCGCCGCCACGACCAGCCGCTCGAAGGCGAGTGAACGCGATGAAGATCGGAATCGGACTCCCCACCTCGCTGGCCGGTGCGGCCGGCGCCGACGTGGTCGCCTGGGCCCGGCTCGCCGAGCAGGCCGGCTACTCCACCCTCGGCACCATCGACCGTCTGGTGCACAGCAGTTGGGAACCGCTCACCACGCTGGCCGCGGCCGCCGCGGTGACCGAGCGGATCGGCCTGGCGACCAGCATCCTGATCTCGCCGCTGCGCGCCAACACCGCGCTGCTGGCCAAGCAGGCGGCCACCGTGGACCGGCTCTCCGGCGGCCGGCTCACCCTCGGCATGGCGGTCGGCTCGCGGCCGGACGACTTCGAGGTCGGCCAGGTGGAGAAGGCCGGCCGCGGCGCCCGGACCGGCACCCAGGTGGCCGAGCTGCGGCGGCACTGGGCCGACGCGCAGTCCGGCCGGGAGCCCTCGGTCGGACCGGCCCCGATCCGGCCGAACGGGCCGGAGCTGATCCTCGGCGGGCACTCCCCGGCCGCGCTGTCCCGGGCGGCCCGGCTGGGCGACGGGTGGATCGGCGGCGGCACCGGCCCGATCATGTTCGCCCAGGGCGCCCAGGCGCTGCGCGAGCAGTGGGCGGCCGAGGGCCGGGAGGGGGCACCCCGACTGGTGGCGCTCGCCTACTTCGCGCTCGGCGCGGACGGCACCAAGCACACCGAGGGGTACCTGCGGTCGTACTACCGCGACGCCGGGCCGTTCGTCGAGCACATCCTGCGCGGCGCGGCCGACAACCCCGGCAAGCTGCGCGGGCTGGTCGGCAAGTACGCCGAGTCGGGCTGCGACGAGCTGCTGCTGATGCCCTGCGCCGGGGACCTCGGCCAGGTCGAGGCGGCGGCCCAGGTGCTGGGGCTCCAGGGCTGACCACGGCGGGAGCGCGGGGAGGGGCGGGCGGCCACGGGCCGTCCGCCCCTCCCCGTTGCCGCACGCCCGCGCGGAGTCCGGTCCCGGGCGTGCGAAGCCGGCACCGGCGCGGATCCGGTCCCGGGCGTGCGAAAAGCCCGTCGCCCGGCGGTTCTCGCCGGGCGACAGGCCACTCCGCGGTTCGGCGGGCCCGGTGGTTCAGCGGGCCCGGTGGTTCAGCGGGCCTTGGCGCGGCCCCGCGCCGGCGCCGGCGCCGACTGGGCCGGGGCCAGCGTCCGCCAGAGCTGCCGGACGAAGGCCTCCGCCTCCCGCAGCGGCTCCGACCCGGTGCCCGGGGCGGCGAACACGCCCCCGTAGGCGGCCAGGTAGCAGGCGCCGAGCAGGAGTTGGGAGGACGCCACCGGATCCGCGTCCCGGCTGACCAGATCGGTCCGCTGGGCCCGGCGCAGGTAGTCGGCCAGCAGCTCGACGGCCCGGTGCGGCCCGGCGTTGTTGGCCTGCATCCACTCCCGGTGGCGGTCGAGCAGCTTGGGCTCGGCGAAGACGGACAGCAGCATCGGCATCGACGCGCGGTAGAACGCGAGCGCCTCCTCCGCCACCTGCTGGAGGGACGCCCGCACCTCGCCCTCGCTGCCGATCTCCTCCGGCAGCGCCCGCAGCACCGGCAGCAGGCCGGGCAGCCGCTCGGCGAGGACGGCCAGGAAGACGTCCTCCTTGCTGCGGAAGTGCCGGTAGATGGTGCCCTCGGAGCAGCCCGCCACCTCGGCGATCTCCTTGGTGGTGCAGCGGGCCAGGCCGAGGTCACGGATCACCCGCTCGGCGGCGTCGACGATCTGCTCGCGCATACTCATGAAGGCTCCGAAGGAACGGGGCGGCCGGCTTCCGAGCGGGCCGCGGCTGCGGAGGGGCACCCGAAGGATAGCGTGCAGGTGAGTACCCGCTCACCTCTTTCGCCGGGCACCCCGAACGGCGCGCCGGCCCCGCCGCCCACGAGGGGCGCCGGGGCCGGCGAGGCAGGCTTCAGCGGTGGCACCGCTCAGCGCGGCGGCCCGGCGGGCCCGCCGACACCGGGCGGCGGCCCGACCAGCTGCACGCCGAGCGGCGCCAGCTCACCGAGCAGCCGGGCGAAGTCCGGCGGGCCCTGGAGCGGCGGCGGCAGCTCCAGGCTGGTGGCCGGCTCGCCGGTCTTGAAGAACCACTCCTCGAAACCGGCCGGGGTGCCGAGCACCAGGAAGCGGGTGCCCTCGGTCTCCACCCGGTACTGGTGCGCGATGCCGCGCGGCGCGAAGACCGTGGCGCCCGGGCCGACCTTGTGCTCGTCGTCGCCGATCCGCAGCACCATCTCACCCTCCTGGACGATGAAGAACTCGTCCTCGCGGGTGTGCAGGTGGACCGGCGAGGCGTAGCCCGCCGGGGAGAGCTGCTCGGCGAGCCAGAACTGTCCATTGGTCTCGGCGCCGGTCGCCTTGAACTGGAGCAGCGCGCCCACGTGCCAGATGGCGCGGCCCTCGTCGGGCTGCTTCACGAACGGTTGGGACGTCACTCGGTTCCTCCTCGGTCGGCGGGCCCTCGTTCGGGGCCCGGCAGCACAGCGGTACGGAAACTGATCGATCGTCAGCGCGGCTGGACGGCCGCGTCCTTCACCAGGCCGGTGGCGCGCACGGCGGCGGCCACCTGGTCCGGGCCGGGGGCGAAGGCGTCCTCCAGCTCGGGGCTGAACGGCACCGGCGCGTGCGGCCCGGTGACCATCCTGACCGGCCCGCGCAGGGCGGCGAAACGGTCCTGCGCGACCTGCGCGGCGATGTCGGTGGCCAGGCTGCAGCGCGGGTGGGCCTCGTCCACCACGACCAGCCGCCCGGTCCGCTCGACGCTGCCGTAGATGGTCGAGGTGTCCAGCGGCGACAGGGTCCGGGGGTCGATCACCTCGATCTGCACGCCCTCGGCGGCCAGCTGCTCGGC
Source organism: Streptomyces sp. XY431 (assembly GCF_001279805.1). NCBI lineage: Bacteria > Bacillati > Actinomycetota > Actinomycetes > Kitasatosporales > Streptomycetaceae > Streptomyces > Streptomyces sp. XY431. Next base: position 41,830 of record NZ_LGDO01000518.1, on the reverse strand, counting down.
GGCGGCGAGCGCGACCGACACCATCCGGCCGATCGCGACCACCGTGCAGTCGGTGCCGGGCCGGACCACCTTGGCCGAGCCGAACGGGATCGCGTACGGCTCCTCGGGCACACCGCCGGGCACGAAGTAGAGCATCTTGTGCTCCAGGAACAGCACCGGGTCGTCGTCCACCAGCGCCTGCGCCATCAGCCCCTTGGCGTCGTACGGGTTGGACGGCGCGACCACCTTGAGGCCGGGCAGGTGGACGAAGAGCGGGTGCAGCGCCTGCGAGTGCTGGGCGCCGCGGCGCAGGCCGGTGCCCCACATCGCGCGCAGCACCAGCGGCACCGAGATCCGGCCGCCGGCCATGTAGCGCAGCTTGGCGGCCTGGTTGGCGATCTGGTCGAAGGCGACGGTGGCGAAGTCGATGAACAGCAGGTCGACCACCGGCCGCAGTCCGGTCGCGGCGGCGCCGACCGCGGCGCCGACGAAGGCCGCCTCGGTGATCGGCATGTCGAGCACCCGGTCCGGGAACTCCAGGTGGAGGCCCTTGGTCGGGCCCCAGGCATTGGTGCTGTCCTCGCCCATCAGAACCACCGAGCGATCGAAGCGCATCTGCTGCGCCAGCGCCTCGCCGATGGCCTGCTGGTAGGTGATCGTGCGCATGGGACTCCCTCCTCGGAGCGGGTCAGCGGGTGTAGACGTGGTCGAGCAGGGTGCGCGGGTCGGCCGTGAAGGGCTCCGAGGCGGCCGCGACGGCTGCCTCGACCAGGGCGGTCGCGTCCCGGTCGACCCGGTCCAGCTCGAAGGCGGCGGGTCCGGCCACGGTGCCGTCGGCGATCCGGGAGCGGAGCAGCAGCAGCGGGTCGGACTCGGTGCGCAGCCGCTCCGGGTCGGCGTCCGGCCGGTAGGACTGGTCGTCCCAGAGCTCCATGTGGCCGTGGAAGCGCTCGGCCCGGAACTCCAGCACGGTCGGGCCCTCGCCGGCCCGTGCGCGCCGGACCGCCTCGGCGGTGGCGGCGTGCACGGCGATCACGTCGTAGCCGTCCACCACCGCGCCGGGGATCCCGAAGCCGGCCGCGCGCTGGGCCATGTCGGTGCCGGAGAAGTGGGCGGCGGCCGGGGTCGCCTGGGCGTAGCCGTTGTTCTCGATCGCGAAGATCACCGGCAGGTCGAGCATCCGGGCCAGCACCAGGCTCTCCAGCACGGCGCCCTGGTTGGCACCGCCGTCGCCGGTGAAGGCCACCGACACCTGGCCGGTGCCCTGCTGACGGGCCGTCAGTGCGGCCCCGCAGGCGAGCGGGACGCCGCCGCCGGCCAGGCCGTTGGCGCCGAGCATGCCGCGGTCGAAGTCCGCGATGTGCATCGAGCCGCCCTTGCCGCCGCAGATCCCGTCCGGCCGGCCGTACAACTCCTTCATCATCGCCTCGACGTCGCAGCCCTTGGCGATCGCGTGACCGTGGCCGCGGTGGGTGCTGGCGAGGTAGTCGTCCGGGGCGAGGGCCGCGCAGACACCAGCTGCGACGGCCTCCTGCCCGCTGTAGAGGTGGACCGCGCCGGGGAGGCTCTTCGCCAGTCCGTGCAGACGGTCCTCGAAGGCCCGGATCACACTCATCGTGCGGTAGATCTCGACGATCTGGTCCAACGTCAGATCGGTGGTGCGGGATGTGCCCATGGGGTCGCCTCCTCGGCTCTCCGGGGGACGGCCGGCGGGGCGCCGCGCGCCTCGTTCGCCGGTCTCGCTCGTGGCCCGACTCCATGAGGGTAAGTGCTCACTCACATGGGTGCAACCAAGTGTCCGAATCCGTCACCGCCCCCTCCCCCACCCGGCCCTCCCACCCTTGCGCCCTGCGCAACCACGCCCCTAAGGTCTTGTCCCGGGTGGATTGGGATCACGGCATGGAAACGAACGACGGACCGATACTCAGAGGTCCGCCGTGCCTGTTTTCGGACATGCCCGAGGAATTCCATTTCCCCGCGCCAGGAACGCCCGTGCACAGTGGGTAAGACGCGAGCGACGGGGGGATCTCAGGAACCATGCTGGACCAGATACTCAAATCCTCCGGCAGGGCCGACCGAAGACCGACAAACCTGGCCATGAGCGGCGTCGGAGCGCTCGCTACGCGCGGTGAACGGAACACCTCCGACCGGATCGGTCGGCTGGTGAACACCCTGCTCGGGCTGGTCACCGGCCTCGGCGCAGCCGGCCTGCCACCGGCGCAGCCACGGCCCCGACCGGCCGGAACGCCGGTCGACGAAGCGGAGTCCGGCTGTCCGGCCGCCGCCGCCCGACTCGACGAACGCCGCCGTGTCCGCAGGGAGTTGCACGACTCACTGGCGCCCAGGCTGGCCGCTCTGCACATGCGCATGGAACTCGCCGGTATCGACCTGACCGGCGACGCCGACCAGGCCCCGGCCCTGCTGGCCCAGGCCCGGGAGGATGTCAGCACCGCGATCGCGGATGTCCGACAGGTGATCCGGGACCTCGACACCTCCGAGCCCCGGACCGTCGCCGCCGCCGGCACACTGCGCCAGTTCCTGCACCGGCAGGCCCGCGCCTTCGAGGAGGCCGGGGCCGGCCGGCTCCGGGTCGTCACCGAGCTCCCGGCCGTGCTGGACGATTTTCCGACACGTGTCCAAAAAGAATTGAAGAACATCTCCGGCGAGGCCGTCGCGAATGTCGTCCGGCATGCCGGGGCATCGTTCTGCCGGATCTCCGCGTCGATCGGCCCGGAGGGCCTCGTCCTTTCCATCGAGGACGATGGGATCGGCATTTCCGGCGACGCGGTCGGCGGAATCGGACTTCCTTCGATGTGCCTGCGCACCAGAGAACTCGGCGGCTTTTTCTCGATCGGGACCAGGGCCCCGCACGGCACCGTGGTCCGGGTCCGGCTGCCCCACTCGGCGCTCGTCGACGGCACCCACCGGCTCGACTGACCGCCCTCGTCCTCCCTCCCCCGCCACCGGCGGCCACGGACTCCGTGCCCGACCGACCCGTGCCGTTTCCCTGTGTCCCCGTGCGCCCACCGAGTTGACCGTGTTCCCTCACCCTCCCCTTAGGAGCCCCCATGGATCCGGCCGTACCTCGAAACCTCCGCATCCTGGTCGTCGACGACCATGAGCTGTTCCGGGCGGGTTTGCGCCAACTCCTCGACCGGATCGACTCACTGACGGTGGTGGGCGAGGCCTCCAGCGGGGCCGACGTGCTCTCCGCGGTGGAGCGGCTCGCGCCGGACGTCGTACTGATGGACATCAGCATGCCCGGCACCGACGGCATCGAGGCGACCCGGACCCTGCTCGCCCGCCACCCCCGGGTGGCGGTGGTGATGCTGACGGCCGACGACAACGACGACTCCATCGTCTCGGCGGTCCGCGCGGGCGCGCGGGGCTACCTGGTCAAGGGCGCGGGCCTGGACGACGTCCGCCGGGCGATCACCGCGGTCAGCCAGGGCGGGGCGCTGTTCGGCCCGGAGGCCGCCGCCCACCTGCTGGCCCAGGTGCGCCGGCCGGCTCCGGAGCGCGAGCCGTTCCCCGACCTGACCCCCCGGGAGATGGCGGTCCTGACCATGCTGGCCGACGGCCGCAACAACGCGCACATCGCCAATGAGTTCGGGCTCTCCATGAAGACGGTGCGCAACTACCTCTCCCGGATCTTCAGCAAGCTCCAGGTGGCCGACCGCGCCGAGGCCGCCGTCCGGGCCCGGCGGGCCGGGCTCGGCAGCTAGGGCCCGGCGCCGGTCACTCCCGGCCCGGGCCGATCCGGGCCGGGCCGGCCGATTCGTTTTGGGCCGATCCGGCCGATCCGATCCGATCCGGCCGATCCGGGCCGATCCGATCCGGGCCGATCCGGGCCGATCCGGGCAGCCGTTCGCTCCCGGGTCCGAGCCGGTCGAGGGAACGGGCGCCCGGGGCCGGGCCGCAGGGGCCCGGTCAGCGCTCCAGCAGCTGCGCCCAGAGTTCCTCCTCGCGCCGGCTCAGCGGCTCGGCCGGCGCCGAGGTCCGTTCCGGGTGCCACTCCGGCACCCCCACCGGAGGCAGCACGTCCTCCGGCTTCCGCGCCCCCGGCAGGGCGGACGGCGAGGTCATCGCCCCCATCGCCAGACCGAGCCAGATCAGCCCGTCCGCCAGGTAGCGGCCGCCCCGCCGCATCCAGCGGCGCAGCAGCAGACGGCGGTGGGCACGGCGCAGGGCGGTTCGCATCGGGGAGCCTCCGACGGGACGGCAACGGGGGGAAGCGGTGCTACCGCCATCCTGCGGACCGGCCGTCCCACCGTCATGGGTCGGGAATCCCCAACACGCTGGGAACCTTTCCTGCCCCGTCCCCGGCCGCCGCCCCCCTGACCGGGGACAGGAGTACGGCGGCCCGGGCGCGCCCCGTGCCCTGGAGGCGCGCCCCTTCGGTCAGGCCGCGGCCGGGACGAGCACGATCTTCCCGGTGATCGCGGCGGTCTCCATCGCCCGGTGCGCGTCCGCCGCCTCCTCCAGCGGCATGGTGCGGCCCACCCGCGGCTTGACCAGGCCCTTCTGCAGCAGCTCCAGCACGGTCGCGAGGTCCTGCTGGTACGCGGCCGGGTGGGACTTCTCCAGACTCCAGGCGTTGTAGAACAACGTCCGCTTGCCGTCCGGGACCAGCTTCGGCAGCACGATGCCGCCCAGGAAACCCTGGGCGCCGGTCAGCAGGTCCCGCTGGTTGCCGCGCAGCGCGGCGTTCTGGCCGAAGCCGACCATCACGCCGCCGCGCCGCACCGCCTGGTACGAGCGGAGGAAGTGCGGGCCGCCGATCGGGTCGAACACCGCGTCCACCGCGCCGCCCGGCAGGCCGCGCACCACCCGGCGGAAGTCCTCGGCGTCCCGGTCGATCGGGCGGCCGCCGAGCGCCCGCACCTGGTCGGCCCGGGCGGCGGAGCAGGTGCCGTAGACGGTGACCCCGGCGAGCGCGGCCAGCTCCAGGAAGGCGGTGCCGACGCCGCCGGACGCCCCGTGCACCAGGACGGTGCTGCCCTGCCGGACCTCGGCCACCCGGTGCAGCATCTGCTGGGCGATGAAGTAGTTCAGCGCGAGCGCCGAAGCCTCCACCGGGTCGACGCCCTCGGGCAGCGGGACCAGCCGGTTGGCGGCCACCAGCGCGTACTCCGCGTAGCCGCCGCTGCGCACCAACGCGACCACCCGGGTGCCCGGTTCGGGGGCCCTGGTGCCCGGTCCGACCTGGTCCACCACCCCCACCAGGTCGTATCCGGGGGTGAAGGGCCGCTTGGGCCCGCCGGGGATCACGCCGGCACGGAGCAGAATGTCACCGTAGGAGACGCCGGCGGCGAGCACCCGGACCCGGACCTGGCCGACGGCCGGTGCCGGGAGTTCGTCGCTGGACAGCCTCAGGACCTCGGCTCCGCCGAGCCTCGGCACACTCACATGGCGGTACCTCATCGTGGCCTCCGCAGTATGGGGGATGTCGTGATGGGAGTGGCGCCGGTCCTCTGCGGGGGGCGGGCACGGGAGGCGGACACCGCCGCACCGTTCCCTGCCCCCGTATTTTTATATAGACTGAGTGTACAATGAATGTGATAGCACCCGCCTCAGGAGACGTCAACAGCCCATGAGCCCACGCCAGTACCGAGCCGGCCAACGCCAGGTAGCCGCCGAACAGACCCGCACCCGCATTCTGGAGGCGGCCTGCGAGCTGCTCACCGGGGAGAAGGGCCCGGCCTCGTTCAGCATGGACGCCGTCGCCAAGACCGCCGGAGTGGCGCGGATGACCGTCTACTACCAGTTCGACTCGAAGACCGGCCTGCTGGAGGCACTCTTCGACGATCTGGCCCAGCGCGGCGGAATGGCCAGGATGCCCGCGGCATTCATGGCCCCCAGCGGCCGCGAGGCGCTCACCGCGCTGCTCGACGTGCTGAACGGCTTCTACGCCTCCGGCCGGGTCGCCCTGCGCCGGCTGCGCGGCCTGGGAATCCTCGACCCGGAACTCGACACCGCACTGCAGAGCCGCAGCGAGCGGCGGCGCGGCGGCCTCCAGGTGGTCCTCAACCGGCTGCTCGCCGACCGGGGCGCCGAGGTCGACGAGGCCGGGCTCGACGAACTGGTGGAGATGCTGTTCATGCTGACCAGCTTCGAGACCTTCGACCTGCTGGCCGGCCCCGGCGGCGAGAGCGATCCGGTCGCCCGCCGTGTCGAGGAGCTGATTCTCGCCGTTCTCGACCGCCGTCTGACGGCGGCCTGACAGCCGGGCGGCTCCCTCGCCCATGACTCAGGGGTCCGTCGAGCGGACCCCCTTCACCTGCGTCACTCCCGCACCATGCGCGTCCGCCCCCCGGACCGCACCGCACCACCCCGCCGCCGGCCGGCGACCCCCCTCCGGTCGCCGTACGACGGTAGGCGGCGCGGCGGCCTTCCTCCCCAGGACACCGCCGCGCCGCCCTCCCTTTTCCTCACGAGCCCTGCGGCCCGCTCGGTAGCGACCGGGTCCGCCGCGCCTCCCGGCGCCGCGCCCCCGCCGCCCGCCCCCGACCGGGACGGCCCTGCCCCGGAGCACCACCAACGGGGGTCCGGGCCGTCACCGCGCCGGAGCAGTCAGAAACACCGGGTACCCGGTCAGGCCGGGTCGACCTCGGCGCCCGGCGTGCGGCGCGGACGCTGCTTGGGCAGGATCACGCTGGCCGCGATGAGCCAGATCAGGCCGCCGAAGCGGGCGATCGGCAGGAAGAAGCCGAGGCTGGTGGAGAGCAGGGCCAGGGTGCCCAGCACGCCGATCCCGGCGAGCACCAGGCCGGCCCAGGCGAAGCCCTTCGGCCCGAAGCCGAGCAGCAGCATCGGCACGGCCACCCCGGCCAGCATCACGGCGAACGGCACCACGTGCCCGGGCCCGCCGGAGGCGAAGGTGAGGTCGGCCAGCGAGCGGGCCAGCGAGGCGTCGCCGAGGTCCCCGGACCGGGAGGCGGCCCAGACGGTGAGGCCGCACAGCGCCATCGCGGCGGAGGCGAGCACTCCGGACACCAGCGCGATGCCGGGGCCGGGAGCGGTGACGCCCAGGCGGCGCAGCCGCTGGTAGACGATCGCGGCCCAGACCGCGAGCGGCAGCGAGGCGGCGAACTGCAGCGTCCCGGACACCTTGGCGGCGGTCGCGTGGTCCTTGTAGTAGGCGAGGGTGTCGGCCGCCGAATCGGTGGGCAGCGGGGTCTGCCGGGCCAGCACGATGGACACCACCATCAGCGCCGCGAACGCCACGGCGGGGAGCAGCAAGGGGGGACCTGACTGCTGTCGCCGGGCGGAGGCGGCCGGCACCGCAGATGTCGTGGTCATGAGGGGCACTCCAGTCGAAAACGGGTCGATGGGTGGTCCGGAGGCCGACGACGGTCGGGTCGGCACCGACGCCGGTAGTTCCTTGTCCAGAATAGTTCACCCGGGGACATCATTGTCCACTGGTATCGTGTTTCCATGACCGAATCTCCCGACCGCGCCCCGTCGCCCCATCCGGGACCGCAGGGAGCCCAAGTCGCATTTCTGCTGTCCCAGTTGGGTGAGCACGCCTCGCAGGCCTTCGCCCGGCGGGTCGCCGAGCTGGATCTCACCCCGGCCCAGGCGGGTCTGCTCCGGGCGGTCAGCCTGGCCCCCGGCCAGCACCAGCAGGAGCTCGCCCGGCGGCTCGGCATGTCGCCGAGCCGGTTCGTGGCCTTCATCGACGCCATCGAGGAACGCGGACTCGTCGAGCGCCGGCGCAACCCCAAGGACCGCCGGTTCCAGGACCTCTACCTCGCGCCCAAGGGCGAGGAGGCGATGCGCGGGCTCGCCGAAGCGGCGCTCGCCCACGAGGAGGCCCTCTGCACCGGCCTCGACCCGCAGGAACGTATCGCCCTGGCCGGACTGCTGCGCCGGATCGCCGAGGCGCAGCAGCTCACCGCCGGGGTGCACCCCGGTTACCGGCGGCTGAACCCCCGGCGCGACAGCGTCTGAGCGGCCGGGTCCGGGCACGCGAAAGCCCCCGGCCGACGGCCGGGGGCTTCGTACGGCGGGCGCCGGAGGGCTCTCAGCCCTTGACGCAGACCACCTGCTTCAGGTGCGCCACGACCTCGACGAGGTCCCGCTGCTGCTCGATCACCTTCTCGATCGACTTGTAGGCGCCCGGGATCTCGTCCACCACCCCGGCGTCCTTGCGGCACTCCACGCCCGCGGTCTGCTCGACCAGGTCGCTGGTGCTGAACCGCTTCTTCGCGGCGGTGCGGCTCATCTTCCGGCCGGCGCCGTGCGAGGCCGAGTTGAACGACGCCTCGTTGCCCAGCCCGCGCACGATGTACGACCCGGTGCCCATCGAGCCCGGGATGATCCCGTAGTCACCGGCCCCGGCCCGGATCGCACCCTTGCGGGTGACCAGCAGGTCGACGCCGTCGTAGCACTCCTCCGCGACGTAGTTGTGGTGGCAGCTGATCACCTGGTCGAAGGCGACCTTCGCCCGGGGGAACTCGCGCCGGACCACGTCCTGGAACAGTGCCATCATCAGCGCCCGGTTGCGCTTGGCGTACTCCTGCGCCCAGAAGAGGTCCTGCCGGTACGCGGCCATCTGCGGGGTGTCCGCGATGAACACCGCGAGGTCACGGTCGATCAGGCCCTGGTTGTGCGGCAGCGACCGCGCCACGCCCATGTGGTGCTCCGCCAGCTCCTTGCCGATGTTGCGCGAGCCCGAGTGCAGCATCAGCCAGACCGCGCCGGTGTCGTCGATGCACACCTCGATGAAGTGGTTGCCGCCGCCGAGCGTCGCCATCTGCTGGGCCGCCCGGTCCCGGCGCCACTTCACCTCGGACGCGACCCCGTCGAACCGCTGCCAGAAGTCGTCCCAGCCCCCGGTCGGGGCGCCGTGCAGCTTGCCCGGGTCGACCGGGTCGGTGTGCAGACCGCGCCCGACCGGGATGGTCCGCTCGATCTGCGAGCGCAGCCGCGACAGGTCGTCCGGCAGGTCCTTCGCGGTGAGCGAGGTCTTCACCGCGCTCATCCCGCAGCCGATGTCCACGCCGACCGCGGCCGGGCAGACGGCGCCGCGCATGGCGATCACCGAACCCACGGTCGCCCCCTTGCCCAGGTGGACGTCGGGCATCACGGCGAGCCCGTGCAGCCAGGGCAGCGAGCTGATGTTGCGCAGCTGCTGCATGGCCTGGCCCTCGACGGTGGCCGGGTCGGTCCACATCCGGATCGGAGTCCGGACGCCGGGTACCTCGGTGTACGACATGGTTCAACGACCTCCTGGGGTCGGACGGTTCAAGCGTAGGCGGGTGCCGCGCGAAAGACCCGGCGCGGTTCGGGGACGTCAGTGGGGGCGGCGGCGCTCGGCCGACGCGGGAGCGGTGCTCAGACCGCGAGGGGGCATCGGGAGGACAGTCTCGGGGAGCACTGTCGATAGGGCTCGACCCGCATGGTGACCGCCTCCTCTCCGTGTGTGCACCGGTTGCCGGGGATATCTAGCCATGCACCGCACCACCCCGGCAAGGGAATTAACGCCGGCACGCGAAAGGGCCCGGCGGAGCGTCGTAACGCTCCACCGGGCCCTCGGGGTCCGCTGCCGGACCGGGCGCCGGATCAGGCCCCGATCACGGTCACCTCGCCGATGCCCAGCTCACGCACCTGCTCCGCGAACGCCGAGGCGTCGCCGACCAGGACCGTCACCAGCCGGTCCGGCGGGAAGGCGCTCACCACGGCCTCGGTGGCGGCGGCGGTCGACAGCTCGGCCAGCTGCCGGTAGACCTCGGCCTGGAAGTCGTCCGCCAGGTACTGCTCGACCTGGTCGGCCAGGGTGCCGGCCACCGAACCCGCCGTCTCGTACTTCAGCGGCGCCACCCCGACCAGGAACTGCACCGCCTCGTCGCGCTCCGCGTCGGTGAGCCCCTCCGCGGCCAGCGTGCGCAGGATGGTCCAGGTGTCGGCCAGTGCCGGGGCGGTGGAGGCGGTGTCCACCGAGCCGCTGATCGCCAGCATGGCGCGCCCGCTGCCGTCGGGGACCGAGCGCAGCGGCTGCGCGAACGCCCGCACGCCGTAGGTGTAGCCCTTCTCCTCCCGCAGCACCCGGTCCAGCCGGGAGGTGAGGGTGCCGCCCAGGCAGTAGGTGCCGAGGATCTGCGCGGCCCAGGCCGGGTCGTGCCGGTCCGGGCCGATCCGCCCGATCAGCAGCTGGGTCTGCACCGAACCGGGCCGGTCCACGATGATCACCCGGCCGGTGTCGTCACCGGTCACCGGGGCGTGCACGGCCGGCGCGGCCGGGGCGCCCTTCCAGCCGCCGAGGGTGGACTCCAGCAGGGCCGGCAGATCGGTGCCGGTGAGGTCGCCGACCACCACCACGGTGGTGGTGGCGGGCCGCACATGCCCCTCGTAGAAGGCCCGGACGGCGGCCCGGTCGATGGTCTTGACCGTCTCGGCGGTGCCGCCGCGCGGGCGGGAGAGCCGGTCGGCGGCGTCGAACAGCGAGGCGTAGAGCGCCTTGGCGGCCCGTCGGGCCGGGTTGGCCTGCTCGTGCACGATCTCGTCCAGCCGGTTGGCGACCAGCCGCTCGATCTCGTCCTCCGGCAGCGCCGGGCTGCCGAGCGCGGCGGCCAGCAGGTCCAGGCCGCGGGCCAGCCGGGAGGCCGGGACCTCCAGCGAGACCCGGATGCACGGGTGGTCGGCGTGCGCGTCCAGGGTGGCGCCGGCCCGCTCCAGCTCGGCCGCGAACTCCTCGGCGGTCAGCGTGTCGGTGCCCTCGCTGAGCGCCCGGGCCAGGATCGAGGCGACGCCGTCCAGGCCCTCCGGCTCGGCGGCGAGCGGGGCGTCGAGCAGCACGTCGACGGCCACCAGCTGCTGGCCGGGGCGGTGGCAGTGCAGCACCGTGATGCCGTTGCCGAGCGCGGCGCGCTCCGGCGCCGGGAACGCCCACGGGGTGGGCGTGCCGGGCTGGGGCTGCTCGTGGAAAGTCATGGCGGGGACGTACTCGGTGCTCATACGGCGGCGCCCTCCTCGTCGGTCTCGGCGGTGGCAGCGGTGTCGGCGGCGGTGTCCTCGGCCGGGGTCGGCTCGTACACCAGGACCGCCCGGTTCTGCGGGTGCAGCCGGGCCGCGGCGACGGCCCGCACCTCCTCGGCGGTGACGTCGAGGACCTTCGGCAGCGCCTCGTTCAGCAGCTTCGGGTCGCCGAACAGCACGGCGTAGCGGCAGAGTTCGTCGGCCCGGCCGGCCACCGTGGTGAGCCGGTCCAGCCACTCCCGCTCGATCTGCGCCTGGGCGCGCTCCAGTTCGGCCGGGGTCGGGCCCTCGGCCGCGAACCGGGCCAGCTCCTCGTCGACGGCCGCCTCGATCTGCTCGACGGTGGCGTCGCCCGAGGTCTTGACGTCCAGCCAGCCCAGGCTCGGCGCGCCGGACAGCCGCAGCAGGCCGAAGCCCGCGGCGACGGCGGTGCGGTCCCGGCGGACCAGCCGGTTGTACAGCCGGCTGGACTCGCCGCTGCCGAGGACGGTCAGCGCCAGGTCGGCGGCGTCCGCCTCGCGGGTGCCGTCGTGCGGCAGCCGGTAGGCGGCCATCAGCGCACGGGAGGGCACGTCCTCGCGGATCAGCTCGCGGATCTCCCGGCCGATGCTCTCCGGCAGGGCGCCGTCGCGCGGCGGCTGCTTGCCGTCGTGCGCGGGGATGCTGCCGAAGTACTTCTCCACCCAGGCGATCGCCTGCTCCGGGTCGATGTCGCCGACCACCGAGAGCACCGCGTTGTTGGGCGCGTAGTACGTGCGGAAGAACGCCCGGGCGTCCTCCAGGGTGGCCGCGTCCAGGTCGGCCATCGAGCCGATCGGGGTGTGGTGGTAGGGGTGGCCGTCCGGGAACGACAGCGCGGTGAGCCGCTCGAAGGCGGTCCCGTAGGGCACGTTGTCGTACCGCTGGCGGCGCTCGTTCTTCACCACGTCGCGCTGGTTCTCCATCGACGCGTCGTCGAGGGCGGCCAGCAGCGAGCCCATCCGGTCCGCCTCCAGCCAGAGCGCGAGCTCCAACTGGTGGGCCGGCATGGTCTCGAAGTAGTTGGTGCGCTCGAAGCTCGTGGTGCCGTTGAGCGAGCCGCCGGCGCCCTGGACGAGCTCGAAGTGCCCGTTGTTGGACACGTTGGCGGACCCCTGGAACATCAGGTGCTCGAACAGGTGGGCCAGCCCGGTGCGGCCCTTCACCTCGTGCCGGGAGCCCACGTCGTACCAGAGGCAGACCGCGGCCACCGGGGTCAGGTGGTCCTCGGAGAGGACGACGCGCAGGCCATTGGCCAGGCGGTGCTCGGTGATGGCGATGCCTCGCTGCTCGGAGGCGGGGGCCGGGTTGGCCATGCGCTCGGGTCCTTCCCGTCGTCGACGTCGGGGGTCTTTCGTGTGGCGTCCCCCATTGTGGTGCAACGCGCGAGCGCCGTGGATGTGTCCGCGCGGACAGGACGTTCGCCAGGGGCGGAAGAGGGGCGCTGGGCGGGACTGTCGGCGGGAGGGTCCACAATGGGGGCGCCGAGCCCTGTTGACAACACAGCCGACAGCCCGGCGAGACCGCGCCGACGAGACGTGGACGAGAAGCAAGCGAGACGTAAGGGAGCCCCGCCGCGATGGCCCGCCGCAGTTCGCAGACCCCGCCCCCCGGAGACTTCGAGGAGCGCATCCTCGACGTCGACGTCGTGGACGAGATGCAGGGCTCGTTCCTCGAGTACGCCTACTCCGTCATCTACTCCCGGGCCCTCCCGGACGCGCGGGACGGCCTCAAGCCGGTGCACCGCCGCATCCTGTACCAGGCCAACGAGATGGGCCTGCGCCCGGAGCGCGGGCACGTCAAGTGCGCCCGCCTGGTCGGCGAGGTGATGGGCCGGCTGCACCCGCACGGCGACGCCTCCATCTACGACTCGGTCGTCCGCATGGCCCAGCCGTTCTCGATGCGGCTGCCGCTGATCGACGGCCACGGCAACTTCGGCTCGCTCGGCAACGACGACCCGCCGGCCGCGATGCGCTACACCGAGTCGCGGCTCACCGCCGCCTCGATGGCCATGGTCGAGTCGATCCACGAGGAGACCGTCGACTTCGGGCCCAACTACGACGGCAGCGAGCAGGAGCCGCTGGCCCTCCCCGCGGCCTTCCCCAACCTGCTGGTCAACGGCGCCACCGGCATCGCCGTCGGCATGGCCACCAACATGCCGCCGCACAACCTCTCCGAGGTCGTCGCCGCCGCCCGGCACCTGATCAAGCACCCGACCGCCGACCTCGACACCCTGATGCGGTTCGTCCCCGGCCCCGACCTGCCCACCGGCGGACGGATCGTCGGCCTCTCCGGCATCAGGGACGCCTACGAGTCCGGCCGAGGCACCTTCAAGATCCGCGCCACCACGACCGTCGAGGCCGTCAGCGCCCGCCGCAAGGGCATCGTGGTCACCGAGCTGCCGTACAACGTCGGCCCGGAGAAGGTCATCGCCAAGATCAAGGACCTCGTCAACGCGAAGAAGCTCCAGGGCATCGCGGACGTCAAGGACCTCACCGACCGCGAGCACGGGCTGCGCCTCGTCATCGAGGTCAAGAACGGCTTCGTGCCCGAGGCGCTGCTGGAGCAGCTCTACAAGCTGACGCCGATGGAGGAGACCTTCGGCATCAACAACGTGGCGCTGGTCGACGGCCAGCCGCTCACCCTCGGCCTCAAGGAGCTGCTGGAGGTCTACGTCGACCACCGCTTCGAGGTGGTCCGCCGGCGCAGCGACTTCCGCCGCCGCAAGCGCCAGGAGCGGCTGCACCTGGTCGAGGGCCTGCTGGTCGCCCTGGTCGACATCGACGAGGTCATCGCCCTCATCCGGTCGAGCGACAACGCGGCCCAGGCCAAGGAGCGCCTGATCGAGCGCTTCTCGCTGAGCGAGACGCAGACCGCGTACATCCTCGACACCCCGCTGCGCCGGCTCACCCGCTTCGACCGGGTCGAGCTGGAGCAGGAGCAGGCCAAGCTCAACTCGGAGATCGCCGAGCTGACCGAGATCCTGGAGTCCGACACCAGGCTGCGCAGCGTGGTGTCCGGCGAACTCGGCGCCGTCGCCAAGCAGTTCGGCACCGAGCGGCGCACCGTCCTGCTGGAGGCCGGCGCCGCTCCGGCCGCCTCGCTGACCGTTCCGCTGGAGGTCGCGGACGACCCGTGCCGGGTGCTGCTCTCCTCCACCGGCCTGCTGGCCCGCACCGCCGACGGCGAGCCGTTCGAGGTGTCGGAGAAGCGCGCCAAGCACGATGTGATCGTCTCCGCGGTGCCGACCACCGCCCGCGCCGACATCGGCGTGGTCACCTCGGCCGGCCGGGTGCTGCGGCTGCCGGTCATCGACCTGCCGGCGCTGCCGCCCACCCCGTCGCCGACGCTGGCCGGCGGCGCGCTCGTCACCGAGTTCCTCCGGCTGGAGGACGACGAGCGGGTGCTCGCGCTGACCACCCTGGACGAGTCCTCCCCCGGCCTGGCGCTGGGCACCGTCCAGGGCGTCGTCAAGCGGGTGGTCCCCGAATGGCCCGCCAACAAGGACGAGTTCGAGGTGATCGGGCTCAAGGACGGCGACGAGGTGGTCGGCGCGGTCGAGCTGCGCACCGGCGAGGAGGACCTCGTCTTCATCACCTCCGACGCCCAGTTGCTGCGCTACCCCGCCGGGCAGGTCCGCCCGCAGGGCCGGCCGGCCGGCGGCATGGCCGGCGTCAAGCTGTCCGACGGCGCCCGGGTGCTCTCCTTCACCGCCGTCGACCCGGCCGTCGACGCGGTGGTCGTCTCGGTGGCCGGCGCCGCCGGCACCCTCACCGGCGAGGCCCAGTCCAGCTGGAAGGTCACCCCCTTCGAGCAGTACCCGCGCAAGGGCCGGGCCACCGGCGGGGTGCGCTGCCAGCGCTTCCTGCGCGGCGAGGACGCGCTCGCCTTCGCCTGGGCCGGACCGGCTCCCGCCCGCGCCGCCGGCCCCAAGGGCGCGCCGGTCGACCTGCCGGAGCGCGACCCGCGCCGGGACGGCTCCGGCACCCCGGTGAGCAGCCCGATCAGCACCGTGGCCGGGCCCGTCTAGGGCAGGCCCGCCACCGCCGGGGGGCGCCGACCGACCGGGTCGGCGCCCCTGCGGCGTTCCCGGGAGCGCGGGGCCTCCCGTTCCGGCCACCGGCCCGCCCCCGGTCCGCACCGTACCGCCGCAGTTGGCCACACCCCGGCGGCCGGGCCACGAAGGGCGGGCAAGGGTAGCCTTACCGCCGTGAGCACCTGTGCGACGCTGTCGCGTGAACTGTCGGAACCCCTCGCCGCCACCGCCGCGACCGCCACCACCTGGCTGCTGGTCGAACAGACCGGCCCGTGGGGGGCCAAGGCGCTCGCCGAGAGCCACCTGGACCCGGCGGTCGGCCGCGCGCTGGACACCGCGACCGCCGGCACCGGTGTCCGGGTCGCGCTGATCCGCCGCCCCGGCCGGCACGCCGACTGCCTGCCGACCGCCCGGCACGAGGTGGTCGTGGCGCACACCGTCCCGACCCCCGGCCGGAGCTGGGTGCGCCGGGGCCAGGTGGCGGACCCGGCGGAGCTGCTCGCCCTGGACTTCACGGCGCTGGGCGCCGGCGACCACGGCGGCTTCGGCGCTCCCCACGTCGGCGGCCCGATCGCCCTGGTGTGCACCAACGGCCGCCGCGACCGCTGCTGCGCCCTGCTGGGCCGCCCCCTCGCGGCCGAGCTGGCCGCCGCCGGGCACAGCGAGGTGTGGGAGGTGACGCATCTGGGCGGGCACCGCTTCTCCCCCACGATGCTGGTCCTGCCGTACGGCTACACCTACGGACGGCTGACCGCCGAGTCGGCCAAGGAGGTGCTGGCGGCCACGGCGGCCGGTCACATGGCGCCGGAGTGGTCGCGCGGCTGCTCCGGCTGGGACCGGCCGGGCCAGGCCGCCGACCAGGCCGTGCGACTCGTCACCGGCGAGACCCGGGCGGACGCGCTGACCCTGGCCCAGCGGGCGGACGGCGCGGGCCGCTGGCGGGTCGACGTCCAGCACGAGGACGGCCGGTCCTGGGAGGTCGAGGTGGCCGAGGGCGTCAGCGAGCCGGCCCGGCCCGAGAGCTGCGGCAAGGCGGCGGGCACGCCGTCCCGGATGGAGGTCACCTCCCTGCGCGAGCTCTGACCGCCCCGGCGCCGCCCCCGCCCCGGCCCGCCCGCCTCCTGCCGCCCCGGAGGCGGAGGAACGGCACGACCCCCGGCGGGGTCCGCCGGGGGTCGTGGAAGTCGGCCGCCCCGCCGTCAGGCGGCCCCGGCCCCGGTCAGGGACCGGACCTCCAGCTCGGCGTACCGGTCCGGATCGGCCGGCTCGGGCGAGGTGAGGGTGCCGATCCACCCGGCCAGGAAGCCGAGCGGGATGGAGACGATGCCCGGGTTCTCCAGCGGGAACCAGTGGAAGTCCACACCGGGGAAGAGGGCCACCTTGGTACCGGACACGACCGGTGAGAAGGCCACCAGCACCACCGCCGGAATCAGCCCGCCGTACACCGACCAGACCGCGCCGCGCGGGGTGAACCGCCGCCAGAACAGGCTGTAGAGCAGCACCGGCAGATTGGCGGAGGCGGCCACCGCGAAGGCCAGGCCGACCAGGAAGGCGACGTTCAGCTGCTGCGCGAAGAGGCTCAGCACGATCGCCACCGCGCCGATCCCGACCGCCGCGATCCGGGCGACCAGCACCTCCTGGCGCTCGGTGGTCGCCGGCGCCCCGTCCGCCGTCGCCCCCGCCGCTCCGGTCGCGGCGTCCGCGCCGCCGCGGGCCCGCCGGGAGGCCGGGACGAGCGCCCGTCCCCCGCGCGCCCTCCGCACCCCGCGGCCGCCGCGCGGGCGGCGGGGACGCCCCCGCCAGGCACCCGCCCAGATGTCGTGGGCGAAGGCCGCCGAGGAGGCCAGGGTGAGCCCGGCGACCACGGCGAGGATGGTGGCGAAGGCGATCGCCGAGATCACCGCGAACAGCACCACCCCGCCGGTGGAGCCGTTGCCGCCGCCGAGCACCAGGGCGAGCAGCGGGACGGCGGTGTTGCCCGCCGCGTTGGCGTGCCGGACCTCCGCCGAGCCGACCAGCGCGGTGGCGCCGAGGCCCAGCGCGATGGCCATCAGATAGAAGCCGCCGACCAGCCCGATCGCCCACATCGTCGAGCGCCGGGCGGCCCGGGCGGTGGGCACGGTGTAGAAGCGGGACAGGATGTGCGGCAGACCCGCGGTGCCGAGCACCAGGGCGAGGCCGAGGCTGAAGAAGTCCAGCCGGCTGGTGAAGCTCTTGCCGTACTTCAGCCCGGGCTCCAGGTACCGCTGGCCGGCGCCGCTGTGCTGGGCCGCCTGCCGCATCAGCTCGGCGACGTCGCCGTGGAAGCGCAGCAGCAGCAGCACGGTCAGCAGCACCGAGCCGGCGACCAGCAGGAACGCCTTGACGATCTGGATCCAGGTGGTGGCCCGCATCCCGCCGACCGTGACGTAGACGATCATCAGACCGCCCACCGCCACGATGGTCCAGGTCCTGGCCTCGGCGCTGTTGGTGCCGAGCAGCAGGGCGACCAGGCTGCCCGCGCCGACCATCTGGGCGACCAGGTAGAACAGCGTGACCACGACACTGGCGCCGCCGGCCGCGGCCCGGACCTTGCGCCGGCGCAGCCGCAGCGCCAGCACATCGGCCAGGGTGTACCGGCCGGCGTTCCTGACCAGCTCGGCGACCAGCATCAGGACCACCAGCCAGGCCACCAGGAAGCCGATGCTGTAGAGCACGCCGTCGTACCCGAACAGCGCGATCAGCCCGGCGACGCCGAGGAAGGAGGCGGCGGAGAGGTAGTCGCCGGAGAGCGCGAAGCCGTTCTGCAGCGGCGTGAAGTCGCGGCCGCCGGCGTAGAAGTCGTCGGCGCCACCACGGCGGCGGCGGCCGGCCCAGAAGGTGATCCCGAGGGTGACCAGGACGATGACGGCGAACAGCACCACGGCCAGGTCGTGGTGGTCGCCGGCGGGGGCGACGGGGGGCGGGGTGGCGGTCCTCATCGCAACTGGTCCTGGGTGTCCCAGCGGAGCGACAGGGCGGCCCGGTCGCGCTGGGTGCGGGCGTTGCGGGCGTAGAGCCAGGTCAGCAGGAAGGTCGTGGCGAACTGCAGCAGACCGAGCAGCCAGGCCACGTTGACCGGCCCGGCCACCGGGGTGCGCATCAGCCCGGGGGCGGCGGCCTGGGCGGCCACGTAGAGCAGGTACCAGGCGAGGAACACGCCGCTGACCGGGAAGACGAAGGACCGGTAGCTGTGGCGGATCCGCTGGAAGGCCAGGCTGTTCTGGACGGAGCGGTAGACCTCGGTGCTGGCGTCGTCCGAGGGGCCGGCCTCGGGATCGGACCCGGCCGACGGTGCGGGCGGTGCCGGGGGCACCGGCACCGATACCGGTGCTGATGCCGGTGGTGATGCCGGTGCCGAGGCCCACCAGTCCAGTTGTCCGCCCGGCTCGGGACTTCTCGTCTGCGGTTGTGGCACGGCTGCTCCTGGACCGGGGGGTTGTGACCCGAACCATCATGGGGTCGCCCCAACTCCCCAAACTCCCAACGCAGATACGTTCACTCGATGAGGTGATCGATGATCCGACAGACGCTCATCCGACTACTGCGGCGACCCGGTGATTCCGTGTCGGAAGGCGTACGCGACCGCTTGCGCCCGGTCCCGCACGCCGGTCTTGGCGAACAGATTGTTGATGTGGGTCTTCACCGTCGCCGGACCGACGTACAGCCGACGGGCGATCTCGGTGTTGGAGAGGCCCTCCGCGATCAGCCCCAGCACCTCCGCCTCCCGCGCGGTCAGCCCGTCCGGCGGCTCCCCGGACGGCACCGCGGACGACACCGCGACCGACTCCCCGGACGGCACCGGGCCGGGCACCCCCGCCTCCCCCGACAGCCGCTCCAGCAGCCGCAGTTGCACCTGCGGCGAGAGCCCGGCCGCCCCCGAGCGGACGTCCGCGATCGCCCGGGCGATCTCCTCGCCGCCCGCGTCCTTGGTCAGATACCCCCGCGCCCCGGCCCGCAGGGCCGGGAACAGCGACTCGTCGTCGGCATAGGTGGTGAGCACCACGACCTCGGTGCCCGGGTACCCGGCCCGGATCCGCCGGGTCGCCTCGACGCCGTCGCAGCGAGGCATCCGCAGGTCCATCAGCACCACGTCCGGACGGTGCCGCGCGACCAGCGCGACCGCCTCCTCGCCGTCCGCCGCCGCGCCGACCACCTCGATCCCCGGCAGCAGCCCGAGCAGCATCACGATGCCCTCGCGGACCACGGTCTGGTCGTCCGCGACCAGCACCCTGGTCACCGCCCGCCCCGTCATGCCGGCACTCGCAGCAGCACGCGCCATCCTCCCTCGTGCGGGCCCGCCAGCAGGCTGCCGCCGAGCAGTTCAGCGCGTTCGCGCATCCCCAGCAGACCGTACCCGCCACCGCTCGCCGCCAGCCCGCCGGGCGCACCCGCGCGCCCCGCGCCCTCGTCCCGCACCTCCAGCTCCACCTCCTCGGGCCGATAGCGCAGCTCGACCGCACAGCGCGCGCCCGGGGCGTGTTTGCGCACATTGGTCAGTGCCTCCTGCGCCGTGCGCCGGACCGCGAGCCCCACCTCGGCGGCCAGTGGACGCGGTATCCCGGCCACCCGGAACTCCGCGCCCTCCCGCCCGGTCAGCTCCACCAGGTAGTCGCCGACCGGGGTGAACTCGCCGCGCAGCGCCGACAGCGCCTGCCGGGTCTCGGCCAGCCCGTCCTGCGCCATCCGCCGGGCGGCCACCACCCGCTCCCGGACCTGCGCCCGGTCGGTGCCGGCGTCCAGCATCAGCCGGGCCGCCTCCAGGTGCACCAGCTGGGCGGAGAGGCTGTGCGCCAGCACGTCGTGGATCTCCCGGGCGATCCTGGCCCGTTCGGCGAGCGCGGCACTCTCCGCCTCGGCGGCCCGCGCGGCCCGCTCCTGGACGAGCAGCCGCCGCGCCGTCCCGCGCGCCTCGACGTCCAGCCGCAGCAGGTAGCCGAGCAGCAGCAGTCCGCCACAGGTGGCCGTGATGCTCAGCGGGCCCGCCCAGCTGACCGCCGCGTACGAGCCGAGCGCGGCCCCGGCGGTGATCAGCGCCGGCCCCGGCGGCAGCCGGATCAGCGCGGTCACCGCCAGCCCGTACCAGAGCACGTCGGCGAGCAGGTAGGCGTGCCCCGCGTTGGCCAGCCAGGCGGCCGCGGACAGCCCGGCCGCCAGCGCGTACGCCGGCACCGGGCGCTGCTCCCGGCAGGCGTGCAGGAAGCCGGCGGCGAGCACGACCGCCGTGACCAGCCCCGCGACCTCGACCGCCACCGCCCAGCCGGAGTACCGGCCGTCGGAGAAGGTCCCCCAGCAGACGGTGGTCAGCAGGGCGAGCCGGCCGAGCCCGGCGAGGATCCGCCGGGGGCGGCTGTCGGCGTCGTGCTCCAGCCCCTCGCGGGACGGCCAGCGGGTCCAGAACCGGTCGACCTCGACCAAGGGGGTGCCTCCTCGTGCTTACGGCGGTGGTCAGGACAGCAGGGTGACCCGCCCCGGGGGCACGAGGGCCCGCGCCCTCCAGTGCACCACCAGCGAGCGGACCAGCAGCAGCACCGCCAGGCTCAGCAGCAGCGCGCTGCCCGACTGCCGCAGGTGCAGCGCCACCCCGAGCCCGAACAGGCCGAACCTGATCGCGATCATCCCGCCCCAGGCGGCCAGCGTGGCCCGGGTGCCCTGGGCCCAGAGCGCCCCGTCCGCCTCCCGCCACAGCCGGACGGTCCAGCCCCACACCGAGCCGGCCGCGAGCACCGCGACCACCCCGCAGCCGAGCAGGACGACGGACCAGACGGTGTCCCGCCGGTCGATCAGCTGCGGATCCCTCAGCGCGACGGCGGCGAGGACCAGCGGCAGCACCCAGAAGCGGCGGTCGGTGTCCAGGCGCCGGGGGCGCATCTGGCGCCGGAGCACGAGCAGCATCACCACGACCACGAGAGCGGCGTCGACCAGGGTGGGCATCGGGGTTCTCCGTCCGGGGAGGCTCTGTCTGACCTCTCCGACGCTACGGATCCGCCGCCCGCGGCTGATCGGCTCCGGGGTGGACGGCGGGTGGAACCGACGCGAAGGGGCCCTCCACCCACGGGTGGAGGGCCCCTTCCGGCGGGGTCGCTCAGGCGTCGATGCGCGAACGGTCCAGGGTGGCCGCCGAGTCCACGATGAACTCCTTGCGCGGCGCCACGTCGTTGCCCATCAGCAGGTCGAAGACCTTCTCGGCCTGGTCCAGGTCACCCAGGTTGATCCGGCGCAGCGTGCGGTGGCGCGGGTCCATGGTGGTCTCGGCCAGCTGGTCGGCGTCCATCTCGCCGAGGCCCTTGTACCGCTGGACCGGGTCCTTCCAGCGCAGGTTCTTGCGCTGGAACTCCAGCAGGGTGGAGCGCAGCTCGGCGTCCGAGTAGGTGTAGTGGTACTTCTCCTGGCCACGCTTGGGGTTGGTGAGCTCGATCCGGTGCAGCGGCGGCACCGCCGCGAAGACCCGGCCCTGCTCGACCATGGGCCGCATGTACCGCTGGAACAGGGTCAGCAGCAGGCAGCGGATGTGCGAACCGTCGACATCGGCGTCGGCCATGAAGATGACCCGGCCGTAACGGGCCTGGTCGATGTCGAAGGTGCGGCCCGAACCGGCCCCTATCACCTGGATGATCGCCGCGCACTCGGTGTTCTTGAGCATGTCGCTCACGGACGCCTTCTGCACGTTGAGGATCTTGCCGCGGATCGGCAGCAGGGCCTGGAACTCGGAGTTGCGGGCCAGCTTGGCGGTGCCGAGCGCGGAGTCGCCCTCGACGATGAAGAGTTCGCTGCGCTCGACGTCGTCGCTGCGGCAGTCGGCCAGCTTCGCCGGCAGCGAGCTGGTCTCCAGCGCGGTCTTCCGGCGCTGGGCCTCCTTGTGCTGGCGGGCGGCGACCCGGGTGCGGGCGGCGGCCACGACCTTCTCCAGCACCGCCCGGGCCTGGACTTTCTCGTCCCGCTTGCCGGAGGTGAGGAAGGTCTTGAGCTCCTTGGCGACGACGGCCGCGACGATCCGGTTGGCCGCCGAGGTGCCGAGCACCTCCTTGGTCTGGCCCTCGAACTGCGGCTCTGCCAACCGGACGGTGACCACGGCGGTGAGGCCCTCGGTGGCGTCGTCCTTGGTGACGTCGTCCTCGGCGACCCGCAGCAGCTTGGTGGCCCGCAGCACCTCGTTGACGGTCTTGGCCAGCGAGCGCTCGAAGCCGGTGACGTGGGTACCGCCCTTGGGGGTGGCGATGATGTTGACGAAGGAGCGCAGCGTGGTGTCGTAACCGGTGCCCCAGCGCAGCGCGATGTCCACCCCGAGCTGCCGGGTGACCTCGGTCGGCGTCATGTGCCCGAGCTCGTCCAGGACCGGCACGGTCTCCTTGAAGGTGCCCTCGCCGTGCAGCCGCAGCACGTCGCTGATCGGCTTGTCCGGCGCCAGGAACTCGCAGAACTCGGCGATGCCGCCGTCGAAGTGGAAGGTGCTCTCGTCGACCTTGTCGCTCTCGGTCAGCCGCTCGTCACGCACCAGGATGGTCAGGCCGGGGACGAGGAAGGCGGTCTGCCGGGCCCGGTTGTGCAGGTGCTCCAGCGAGAGCTTGGCGTCCTTGAGGAAGATCTGCCGGTCCGCCCAGTACCGGATCCGGGTGCCGGTGCGGGTCTTGGGCACCTTGCGGGCCCGGCTGAGGCCGTTGGCCGCCTCGAACGGGGCGTCCGGGCCGGCCTCGGTGAAGATGCCGGGGGTGCCGCGCCGGAAGCTGATCGCATGGGTGTGGCCGCTGCGGTCGACCTCGACGTCCAGTCGGGCCGAGAGGGCGTTGACCACGGAGGCACCGACACCGTGCAGGCCGCCGGAGGCCGCGTAGGAGCCGCCGCCGAACTTGCCGCCGGCGTGCAGCTTGGTCATCACGACCTCGACGCCGGACAGCCCGGTCTTGGGCTCGACGTCCACCGGGATACCGCGTCCGTTGTCGCGGACCTCGACCGAGGAGTCCTCGTGCAGGACGACCTCGATCCGGTCGCAGTAGCCGCCCAGCGCCTCGTCCACCGAGTTGTCGATGATCTCCCAGAGGCAGTGCATCAGGCCCCGGCTGTCGGTCGAGCCGATGTACATGCCGGGACGCTTGCGGACCGCCTCCAGACCCTCCAGGACGAGCAGGTGCCGAGCGGTGTAGTTGGAACCGTCGTCGCCGGCCAGCAGAGCGGACGGCACGGTCGTTTCGGCACTCACGCGGCACTCTCCTCGGTGAAGTTCTGTCTCATCGGTCACATACGGGCACATCCGGACAGGTCCGGAGCGTCCGCCAGTGCAGCACACCACACCGACAGCCGTTCCCCTCCGTGTGCACACCCCTCCGCTGGGTGCACAGCACGGCAAGCCGGTCCCGCGCAGCTTGTACGCGCTCCGCGAACAAGAGCCGTGCCGGATTGGGGGCGCCGGGGCTCCATCTCCTCCCGGTACCACTGCTCCTGGCGGACCGTGGGACCGGGCACAGGCTCCGGAACTGCCGTTATGCAGGCTACCGGGGCCCGGGACGGGGCTTATGCTCCAACCCAGCAGAGGATTATGCTACGCGGACTCCCGCACCCGGTTCCGATCGGGCGTTCGAGCCGCAGGCGGATCCTGGGATCCGGTACGCATGAACCACCGGCCCCCGGGGCACGTCCTCATCAACACAGCAGAATCCTCAGAGAAGAAAAGCCACGAGCGGGAACGTTTTCGGCCTGGTTGGATGTTGACCCTGGTACGACAGCTCGTCGAGCTAGAGAAGAGGCGACGTGACTACTGTTCTGACCCCTGCGAGCCCGCTCACCGCGGCTGACCGCTGCGACCGCTGCGGCGCCCAGGCTTACCTGCGCGTCGTACTCGCCAGCGGTGGAGAGCTGCTCTTCTGCGCCCACCACGGCCGGAAGTTCGAGCCGGAGCTCAAGAAGATCGCCGTGGAGATACAGGACGAGAGCAACCGCCTCGGCACCACTGCCGCCACGGCCAACGACGACGAGCGCTGATCCCGAGCGCCTCCAGCAGCAGACCGACGTCGAGCTGTGTCCGGTCACACACCGCGTGTGACCGGGTGAGCCGGGCGACCGCCCTCCCGAGGGGCGGCCGCCCGGCTTCGTCGTTCCCGGACCGCTCGCTTCCGTACCGCTCTCTCCAGGACCGCCCGGCCCAGGACCCCTGGGCCTCGGACCATGGGCCCCGGATCCCTGGGCCCCGCAGGCGGCCCGATCGGGCGGCGCCCCGTGCCCGTTCGGCTACAGGAGGGAGCGGACCGCGTCGGAGACCGAGGCGATCCTGGTGTAGACACCCGGGTGGGCGGCCTCGGCACAGCCCGTTCCCCAGGACACCAGCCCCGCGAGCCGGCCCGCGACCACCAGCGGCCCGCCGCTGTCGCCCTGGCAGGCGTCCTTCCCGCCCCGCTCCTCGCCCGCGCACACCATGCCCCGGGCGTCGAAACGCCCGTCCTGGCCGCCCGGGTAGGCCTGGGCGCAAGTCTGGTCCGCGATGATCGGCACGTCCACGCCCCGCAGCTGGGGCGAGTAGTCGCCGTGGCCGGTGGTGTCCCCCCAGCCGTAGACCCGGGCCGGGGTCCCCGCGCGGTACGGCTCGGTCTCGCCCTGGCCGACCAGGTCGATCACCGGCCGGCTCCCCTGCGACTCGGCGAGGGTGACCACCGCCACATCGTTCATATTGGTGGTGAAGGAGTAGTCGGGGTGGATCCGGACCTCCCGCACCTCCACCTCCCGGCCGACCGTGCCGCGCAGGTCGTCCCGGCCGACCACGACCCGCAGCCCGGGCCGGTCCACCTGGTGCCCGCCGGACTCGTCGTAGAAGCAGTGCGCCGCCGTCACCACCTTGGTGGGGGTGACCAGCGCTCCCCCGCAGAACTGGCCCGAGCGGCCGGAGCCGAACTGCTGCCGACTGGCCAGGGCCACCACCCACGGGTGGTCGCCCGTGCTCTCGGTCGTTCCGCCGACGATCCGCCCCTGCGGCCGGGCCTGCGCGGCGGCGGCGGCCGGGCCGAGGGCCAGCAGCGGCGCGGGCAGCGCGGCCAGCAGGGTCAGCACGGCGGCCCGGCGGTACCGGGGCACCCGGGCGGGAGCCGGCCGGGCGGCGGCCCGGGCCGCGCGCGCGGCGGGGCGTACGGCGCGGGGCGCGTCGGTCGGCAGGTCGGCGCGGTCCGGACGGTCCGGGGTGGGCGGCACCGTGTCTCCAGGTGGCTCGGCAGCAGGCAACCGGCACAGCGTAGGTGACCGACCACGGTCCGCGACCGCTCTGCCCCGCACCGCCACCCGGACGAGCGACAACGGCCACCCGGACGGTGACGTCCACCCCTCCCGAACAGCCGGAAGGCCCGGAGCGCGGAGCTCCGGGCCTTCCGGTCGGACGTCGGTGCCGAACCGTCGATCAGTCCAGGTAGTCGCGCAGCACCTGGGAACGCGACGGGTGACGCAGCTTGGACATGGTCTTCGACTCGATCTGGCGGATGCGCTCACGGGTGACCCCGTACACCTTGCCGATCTCGTCGAGCGTCTTCGGCTGACCGTCCGTCAGGCCGAAGCGCATCGAGACCACGCCCGCCTCGCGCTCGGACAGGGTGTCCAGGACCGAGTGCAGCTGCTCCTGGAGCAGGGTGAAGGAGACCGCGTCGGCCGGGACGACCGCCTCGGAGTCCTCGATGAGGTCACCGAACTCGCTGTCGCCGTCCTCGCCGAGCGGGGTGTGCAGCGAGATGGGCTCGCGACCGTACTTCTGGACCTCGATGACCTTCTCGGGGGTCATGTCGAGTTCCTTGGCCAGCTCCTCCGGGGTGGGCTCGCGGCCCAGGTCCTGGAGCATCTGGCGCTGGACGCGGGCCAGCTTGTTGATGACCTCGACCATGTGCACCGGGATACGGATGGTGCGGGCCTGGTCGGCCATCGCGCGGGTGATCGCCTGGCGGATCCACCAGGTCGCGTAGGTGGAGAACTTGTAGCCCTTGGTGTAGTCGAACTTCTCGACCGCACGGATCAGACCGAGGTTGCCCTCCTGGATGAGGTCCAGGAAGAGCATGCCGCGACCGGTGTAGCGCTTGGCCAGCGAGACCACCAGGCGGAGGTTGGCCTCCAGCAGGTGGTTCTTGGCCCGGCGGCCGTCCTCGGCGATGATCTCCAGCTCGCGCTTGAGCTTGGGAGCGAGCTTGTCGGCGGCCGAGAGCTTGTCCTCGGCGAACAGGCCGGCCTCGATCCGCTTGGCGAGCTCGACCTCCTGCTCGGCGTTGAGCAGCGGGACCTTGCCGATCTGCTTCAGGTAGTCCTTGACCGGGTCGGCGGTGGCACCGGCGACGGCGACCTGCTGGGCCGGAGCGTCGTCCTCGTCGTCGTCGGAGAGGACGAAGCCCTCCGACTCCTCCTCCGGGGCGTCGCCCTCGGCGGCGGGCTTGTCGCCGGGCAGGGCCACGTCCTCGAGGATCTCCTCCTCGCCGAGGGCCTCCTCCTCGCCGCCCTTGCCCGCGGTCTTGGCGGTGGTGGTCTTCTTGGCGGCGGCCTTCTTGGCCGGCGCGGCGGTCTTCTTGGCGACGGCCTTCTTGGCCACGGCCTTCTTGGCGACGGCCGCCTTCACCTCGGTGCCGACGGTCGCCCCCTCGACGGTGATCTCGGCGGAGACGGTGCTGACCGGCGCGGCGGCGGCCGCGACCGTCGGAGTGGAGACGGGCGCACCGGGCGCGATGCGCACGGGCGGCTTGGTCGGGGCCGACGGAGCGGCCGGGTTCCGGGTGGTGACCGCCTTGGTCGCGGTGCGCTTGGCGGGGCTCTTGGCAGCAACGCTCTTGCGCTTGGCGCCGGCCGGTTCGGCCGCGCTGACCATGAGGTCCACCCCCTCCTCAATCAGAACCTGGTTGAGGCTGCGCATGACGTTCTTCCACTTGGTGACCGGGATCTGGTCCGCCTCGAACGCCTGGCGTACGTCGTCACCGGCGATCTGCCCCTGGGCCTTGCCCCGCTCGATGAGCGCCAGCAGAGCCGCGGACTCGGCGATCTCGGGGGGAAGCGAACGGGATGTGCTGGCCGACACGAACAACCTCTCGGACGATGAGTGGACTCGAACCCGTACCGGCCGCCCGAGCGGGCGGGGAAGGAGATCGCGCGTCGGGCACGCGGTGTCGATTCCGACCGACTCGGGTTTGAGGTCTGGGTTTGCAGGACGGCAGCAGCGCCGCGGACCAACACAGCATTCTGACACGTTGGGTTATTCCGGAGCTGCTCCCG
Source organism: Streptomyces sp. XY431 (assembly GCF_001279805.1). NCBI lineage: Bacteria > Bacillati > Actinomycetota > Actinomycetes > Kitasatosporales > Streptomycetaceae > Streptomyces > Streptomyces sp. XY431. The sequence goes on along the minus strand of NZ_LGDO01000518.1, from coordinate 14,583 downwards.
CTCAGGAGACATCGCTGCTGCTCGTCAAGTGTTACGCATGGCCTTCGTGTCGCGGGTCACACCGGTCGGCGGCCGCGGCACGGGGCCGACCTCCATCATCCCCCACCCGCGACCGAACCATTCACCATGGACACGCCATTCCACTGTCCGGCGGGTGCGGGCCCGCTCCGAACCGCCCTCGAACCACCGCCGAGCCGGCGTCGAACTACCGCCGAACCGCCGCCGGGACATCCCTTCCGCCCCCTCCGCCTCCTTTTCGCCATCCGGCTTCCGCCGCCCCCTCCGCCCCTCGGCTTCGTGCGGCCCCGGACGTACGGAGACCCCCCGGCCGCACCGTGGCGGCAGCCGGGGGGTCGGGGGTCGCGAGGGGGACTGCGGGAGGCCGCGGAGGAATCGCGGACGTCGGATCACGACGGGGCGGATCGGGGAGCTGGTCGCGGGGCGGGGCGGCGGTGTCCGGTCGCCCTACGGTCCGCTCAGTGCTCCCGGGGCGCCGGAACGGACGGCTCGATCTCGGGGTGGACGGTGAGCAGCGCCCGCATCGTGTTCTCGGCGGCACTGCCGTCGCCGGAGCCGAGCGCCTCCACCAGCCGGGCGTGCATCCCGACCGAGGACTCCGAGGGCCGCTCGCAGGCGGTGGCCGGACCGCCGGACACCTGGAGCGCGCAGGCGACGATCCCGGAGAGGTGCTCCAGCATCCGGTTCCCGGCCAGCTGCAGGATGAGCACGTGCAGCTCGGTGTCGGCCCGGGCGTAGGTGGAGAGGTCCGCCTGGGCGCAGGCGTGGCCCATGATCTCGATCAGCTCGGCCAGCCGCTGCTGGACGTCCTCCCGGCCGTGGCCGGAGGCCAGCCGGGAGGCCAGCGGCTCGATCGCCCAGCGCAGCTCGAACAGCTCCCGGCGCTGCTCGTCGCGCTGCGGGCCGAAGGCGCGCCACTCGATGATGTCCGGGTCCAGGAGGTTCCAGTCGCTGACCGGGCGGACCCGGGTGCCGACGTTGGGGCGGGCGCTGACCAGGCCCTTGGCCTCCAGCACGCGCAGCGACTCGCGGACGACGGTGCGGGAGACCTCGAACCGCTGGCCGATCTCCTCCGGGACGAGCGGCCGGTCGGCGCCGAGGTCGCCGGAGACGATCATCTGGCCCAACTGCTGGACGAGCTGGCCGTGCAGGCCGCGGCCCCGGCTGCTGGTGGTCTTGCGGCCGACCCGGCCGAGGTCCGACTCGGCGCCCTCCCAGCGGGGCGCCGGCGGGACGGGCCGGTCGGCGTAGGAGTAGCGGTCCAGGTCGGCGGAGCCGTGGATGGCCCCATCGGCGGAACGGGCGGGGGTCATGGTGGGGTGCGCAAGGGTACTCACAGCTCCTTTGTCGGCGATCGGCGGGCACAGCTTGAGAATTCTCGTGAAAAGCACACGAAAGGGTGATCGCCCGTGACTGGATAATTGACTTCTTATCAGGGTGAACCACTCATTACGGTCACCCTTGGTCGATCTTGGCGAACCGCCCCGGCCCGCCGCGGGCTCAGAGCGCCCGGCGCCGGGCCTGCACCACCAGGGTGACCAGCAGCAACACCAGCACCGGCGTCACCACGGCGGCCAGCAGCGCCGGATCGGTCAGCGCCGGAGCCGCCGACACCACGCCGCCGCTCGCAACCCGGCCGTCCCCGCCGTACACCCATCCGTACGCCCACTCGATCCCCGACGGGAACGGCAGCAGTTCCGCCGCCCGGGCCGGCCAGGGCGTCCCGCTCTGCCGCAGCACCAGCGCCACCACGGACTCCAGCAGCGGCGGCAGCGCGCAGAGCAGCAGCACCCCGGCGGTGGCGCTCCGGGTCAGCGCGGCGGTCAGCACGCCGGTCCAGCCCGCCACGACCACCAGCAGCACGAAGGCCAGCAGCGCCGTCGGCGCCCCCTGCCCGGCCACCAGGGCCAGTGGCGCCGCCACCGGCGGCAGCACGTCGAGCCCGCCAGGACCGGACGGGGCCAGCGCCTCCGCGACCCGGGCGGACAGGGCGGCCGGGTCCGACCAGGCCGCCACCGCCACCCCGGCGGGCAGGGCGAAGTGCACGGTCACCGCGTCGACCAGCACCGTGACCAGGGCGAGCAGCGCCGCGAGGGCACCGGTCACCGCCAGCTTGGCCGTCAGCAGCCGGACCCGGCGCGGGTAGGACACCTGCGAGGCCGCCAGCCCCCGGTGCCGCACCTCGTGGCCGTAGGCCAGCGCGCCCAGCACCCCGGCGCCCAGCGCCGCGAAGGGGAGCGGCACCAGCGGCACCGCCGCCGTCAGCAGCCGCACCGCGGCCGCGCCCCCGAGGGTCCGGTCCCCCACCTGCCCCGCCAGCACGCCGGCGACCACCGCGTCGCAGACCACCACGAGCCCGAGCAGCAGCCAGGTCGAACGCAGGCCGCGCACCCGGCGCAGCTCATAAGCCAGAACACGCACGGTTCACTCGCTCCGAAGGTCAGAGGTGACGGGAACAACGGGCCCGGTCGGGTCCGACCCGGCCGGGTTCGCCCCGGTCGGGTTCGCCCCGGTCGGGTTGGCCCCCGGTGAGGCCGACCGGTCGGGCGCGGGCCGCTCGGCCCGGTCGGGCTGCGGGCGGGTGACGCGGCCCAGACGGACGGTGTCGTCGCCCAGCAGTCCGTCGACCGCCTCCCCCGGGCGCCCGTGGGCCTCGGCCTTCGGGACGGCCACCGGGGCCGTTGCCGAACGCGCCAGGCCGGTCAGCCCGTCCCGGAAGAGCCGGTCCACCGCGACCACCGGAGAGGTCTCGTCCTCCCGCCGCCCGCTGCTGCGGCGCCCGGTCCGCGCGGTCCCGGCGGCCGCGCCGGCCGCCTCGGCCGCGCGCCGGGTGACGGCCCGGGCGCCGAGGCGGGGCCCCGGCGCGGCCGGCGCCGCCACGGCCGACGAGCCGCCTGCCGGGGACGGCGCGACCGGCAGGGCGAGGGTGGGTGCGGGCTCCAGGTCCCGGGGTCGCGCCACCGGCATCGCCACCGTCCCGTCGGCCCGTTCGCCCAGTCCGGCCCATTCGCCCAGTCCGGCCTGGTCGGCCCGTCCGGCTGTCACCGCCGCCGGGGCCGCCGGCGCGTCTGCGGCTTCGGGCGTCCGGGGGCGGCCCGGGCCGCTCGCGACCACCCGCAGGTCCGCCCGGGGGGCCGGCCGCTCGACGACCCGGTCGGCGAGTTCGTGCAACAGGATGCCGTGGCGGTAGGCGAGTTCGCCGATCTCGGTCCGGCCGACGCCGGACACCGCGAGTTCGGTCCCGCCGTCCCGCCGGACCTGCCCGCCCTGACCGGCCAGCAGATCGGCGAGCCGGGCCATCTGGGGACCCCGCACCACGACCTCCGGGCTGAGCCGGGTGCGCCGGAACTCCGTCACCGACTGGTCCGCCGCCATCCGCCCCCGGTCCAGCGTCACCACCCGGTCGGCGAGCTGCGAGGCCTCCTGCGGGGTGCGGGTGGTGACCAGGACCGTCCCCCCGTCCGCGGCGAAGGACCGCAGGAAGGCGTGGAACCACTCCACATTGCGCGGCGAGAGGCCTTCGGTGGGCGCGTCCAGGAGCAGCGTGCCGGGCTCGCCGAGCAGAGCGGCCGCGAGGGCGAGCCGCCGGTGCATGCCCGGCGAGTAGGTGCGCAGGCGCTGCTCGGCGACGGCCGCGAGCCTGGTCCGCTCCAGGAGTTCGTCCGCCCGCCGGGCGGGCGCGCCGACCGCGGCCGCCAGCATCCTGAGGTGTCCCCGGGCCTTCCGGCCGGGGTGTCCGGCGAGGTCGGCCGCCCCGGGGACGTCGCCGGGTCCGGACAGGAGCACGCCGACCTCGCGCTCCGGCCGGCGCAGCCGGCGGTAGGTGCGGCCGTCGAAGAGGGTGACGCCCCGGCCCCGTTCGAGCTCCAGCATCAGCCGCAGCGCGGTCGACTTGCCCGCCCCCTCGGGGCCGAGCAGGGCCGTCACCGCGCCCGGGCGGGCCTCGAAGGTCAGGTCCAGCAGCACCGGGGGGCCTCCCCCTCGGTGAACCTTGGTCAGTCCGGTGATCTGGATCATCGCTGGCTGCTCCCATGCCCTCGGCCGACCTGGTCCGCGGCGCGCCGGGTCGCACCCGCACGGTTCCGCGCCAGCACATTAGGGGCCCGCGACGGAGATTCCGGGCATTACGGGAACGCCACGGGCCGACCGCCCGCACACCTCACCCGATCAGGGGACAATCCGATCCTGCGACCGAGACCCGCGGACCGGGCGGCTCAGGACTCCGGACGCAGCATCGGCGGGTTGAGCACACTGGCCCCGCCGGAGGTGAACAGCTGGGCCGGGCGCCCGCCCTGACGGGTCGTCGTGCCGCCGGAGGGCAGCAGGAAGCCCGGGGTGCCGGTGACCTTGCGGTGGAAGTTCCGCGGGTCGAGCACCACGCCCCACACCGCCTCGTAGACGCGGCGCAGCTCGCCGACGGTGAACTCGGTGGCGCAGAACGCCGTCGCCAACGAGGAGTACTCGATCTTGGAACGGGCGCGCTCCACCCCGTCCGCCAGGATCAGCCCGTGGTCGAAGGCGAGCGGGACACCGTCGGCCCGGTCCGGGCCGAGGAGTTCGGTGACCGGCGCCCAACGGGCGCCGCTGGCGTCGCCGCCCGCGCGCGGGGTCGGCAGGTCGGGTGCGAGCACCAGGTGGGCGACGCTGACCACCCGCATCCGCGGGTCGCGCTGGGGGTGGCCGTAGGTGGCGAGCTGTTCCAGGTGGGCGCCGGCGGCACCGGGCCCGGCCGTGTCGTGCCCGGGGGCGGTGGGGGCCCGCAGGCCGGTCTCCTCGGCCAGCTCCCGCGAGGCCGCCTCGGCGAGGCCCTCGTCGGGGCGGACGAAGCCGCCCGGGAGCGCCCAGTAGCCCTGGTAGGGCGGCTCGCCCCGGCGGACCAGCAGGGCACAGAGCGCGTGCTCGCGCACCGTCAGCACGACCAGGTCGACCGTGACTGCGAACGGGGGGAAGGCCGACGGGTCATAACGCGACATGGCGACGATCATAGTCGTCTCTCTGACGATAAGCACAGGCCCGCGTACGGACCGTGCTGCGACGGCCCTCCCGACCGTCCGCCGCGCCCGGCCCGGTGCGGACCGGGCCGCGGGCGCGCGGGCGGCAGCGGTGACAGTGGTGGTGGCGGTGGCGGTGGCGGTGTCAGCGGGCCACCAGCTGGAGTTCCGCGGACGCCTCCTCGACCATCGCCACGCCGATCCGGCTGACCCGCACCGAGAAGGGCTCGCCGGCGACCCGCAGTCCGGTCAGCTCCAGCTCCCCGAGCGGCGCGGTGCTGGCCGGGCGGACGAGCACCCGCCCGCCGGGGACGTCCGGCCGGACCCCGGCGAGTGCGAACACCGCGTGCGCGGCCCCGGCGGACGAGACCGCGGCCGGCCGGCAGGCACCCGGGTGCGGGACCGGCGGGGAGCCGGGCGTCCACTGCTCCCCCGCGTACATCTCGGGCAGCCGCCCCTCGAAGTGGGCCGCCGCCGCGAGCAGCCCCTCCAGCAGGGCCCCCGCCTCGTTCTCGTGGCCGGCCTCGGCGAGCCCGGCGACCGCGAGCGCGGTCTCGTGGACCCGCACCGCCCCGCTGCGGTGGCCGAGCGGGTTGAACCGGGGGGACTTGGCGCTGAGCGTGCGCAGCCCCCAGCCGCTGTCCAGCTCGGGCGCCGCCAGCCGCTGGGCGAGCAGCCTGGTCTGCTCTCGGTCCAGCAGGGTCTCGTGGCGGCCGCCGTCGGCGGCGAGGCCGGGGTCGAGCAGGTGGACCAGGGCGGCGGCCACGGCGGGCAACGGCTGCCCGCCCGGGGCGAGCCCGGCGGCCGGGCGCCCGCCGGACAGGTCGTCCAGCCAGAACCGCTCGCGGAACCGGCCGCGCAGGGCGGTCGCCCAGCCCCGCCACTCCTCGGCGCCGGGCCGGCCGAAGGCCGCCAGCAGGTCGGCTCCGTGCAGGGCCGCCCGGTGCGCCTGGGCCTGGACCTCGGCCCTGGCCGGCACCGGGTGGGCGGCGCGCTCCTCGACCGGGCGGCTCAGGTCGGTGACGAAACCGTCCACCAGGCCCTCGCGCAGCGCGGCGAGCGCGCGCTCGGCGGCCGGGAGGAGTTCGGCGACCTCCGCCCGGGGCAGGCCCCACCGCCAGGCCTCGGCCAGCACGGTGACGAACAGCAGGGTGGCCTCGGTGGCGGTGCAGGTCGGCGGCAGCTCGGGGCCGCCGTGCCGCAGCGCGCCGGGCAGCAGCCCCTCCGGGCGGCGGCCGCCCTGGCCGGGCCCGCCCGCCCCCGCGGCCGGCTGCTGCTGACGGCGGGCCAGGGCGCGCAGGGTGCCGGCGGCGAGCCGGGTGCCGAGCGGCAGGGTCAGCCGGGCCGCCCAGAGCGCGTCGGCCGGGGCGAGGCCGAACCGCCAGGGCGCGCCGGACGCCAGGTAGAGGTCGGTCGGCCGGTCCGGGTCGGCGAACAGCAGACCGCCCAGGGAGTCCAGGGAGCGCGACACCACCAGGGCCACCCGCGGGTCGTCGCAGCGCACCTCGGGCTCGGCCCAGGGCAGCGGGACGCCGGGGCCGCGGCCGCCGGGCGGGCGCGGGGCGGGCACCGTGCTCTCCAGCTCGGCCCGGAGCTCGACCGACCAGCGCGCGCCCGGCTGGACGTCGAGGTCCCAGCGCAGCACACCGGCACCGGCCAGCACGGCGTGCGGCGAGGGCTGGGCGCTGACCGTGGCACTGTGCGTGGGCCCCGCCCAGCGCAGCCCCGCGGACTGGACCTGGCCGGGCAGGTCCGGGGAGCGGTGGCCGGCGGCGATCTCGGCGACCGGGCCGAGGTCGGTGGAGAGCGCGATCTCCAGCGGCAGCCGGGCCGGGCGTCCGCCGGCGTTGCGCACCGTGACGGTCTCCACGCCGTCGGCGTGCCGCAGCCGCTCGACGGTGAGCGCCGGGTCCGGGTCGAGGTCGCCGGGGAGGCGGACGGCCCCCAGGAAGCGGGCCTGGGCCGCCGTGGTCAGGGTGCCCTGGAGCGGGAGCGGTTCGATCCCGCCGAGCCGCAGCTCCATCCGGGCCACCACCCGGACGCCGGAGCGGTAGAACCCGTGCAGGCCGTGCCCGCGCAACTGGCCGTCGGGGTCCGAGGCGGCCATCGCCGGCGCCTTCACACACAGCACCGCGTGGTGGACCGCGGCCGGCTGCGGGCGCGGCGGCGCGGACCTGGCCGGACCACCGGCGCCGGCCGGGTGGGCCTGGTCCGGCCGGCCCGCCGGTCTCGGCGCGCCGACCACACTCTCGGCCGGTGCGGCCTGTGGCGGCCTCATCGCGGTCACCGGACTCTCCTCCCCTCGGCGGTCCGGTGGCCGGTCAGGCCGATGGGCCGCGAGCATGCTCGATCGCGTGCTGGTTCCGGACCGGCGGGATCCCCCGCCGGTCTGTGCCGTGTCTGGCCGTACCCGGTGCCGGGCCGTGCCATGCGGTGCCGGGTACCCGGTCGGTACCCGCCCCGCGCCGTTGGTCCCCGGGCGTTCTCGCGCCCGGAGGCCCCCGCCTCCCCGTTGCCCGGTCGGGCCCGACGGTCCGACCGCACCCCGCCGCCGACCGCGGCGCCGGCGTCCGGCCCCGCCCCGGCGACCGCCGGGCGGCGGCCCGTTCCGCGCCCCGCCCGACGGCGCCGTCACCGGTGCCGGGTCGGGTCCCGGTCCACCCCGCCCGGGGCGGTGGCGCCCGGGCGCAGGGCCCCCGGGGTCAACGCCGGAGACCGGCCGCAGGTCACGCCCGCCGGGCGTCCTGGGCCCGTCCGGTGCACCGCGACCGCGCGCTGCCCGCCGGGGCTGCCGATCCGTGGTTCCGGCCCGGCCGCACGGGCCCGCCGGGTGGGCGGTCGCGGGCGGCTGCCGCCGGAGGCGGCCCCGGGCCGCGGCCAGGATACGGTGCGGGGGTCGCGGGCCCGCCACCGGCAACCCCGGGCGGAGCCGACGCGACCGCTGTGACCAGCAGAGACCGAGGAGTTGTATGTCGACCGCCAGCCGGCTGCCCGGGATTGCCTTCACCGACCACGTCTTCCAGGTGCCGCTCGACCACGCCGCCCCGCAGGGCGAGCAGATCGAGGTGTACGCCCGCGAGGTGGTGGCCTCGGGCCGGACCGGGGACACCGACCTGCCCTGGCTGCTGTTCCTCCAGGGCGGACCGGGGGGCAAGGCCGGCCGGCCGCTCGGCCGGGACGGCTGGCTGGAGCGCGCGCTCGACGACCACCGGGTGCTCCTGCTCGACCAGCGCGGCACCGGGCGGTCCACGCCCGCCACCCGGCAGACGCTGGCCCGGCGGGGCGGGGCCAAGGAGCAGGCGGAGTACCTGGCGCATTTCCGGGCCGACTCGATCGTGCGGGACGCCGAACTGATCCGCCGCCGACTGCTCGGCGGGGACCGCCGCTGGAGCGTGCTCGGTCAGAGCTTCGGCGGCTTCTGCACCCTCACCTACCTCTCGATCGCTCCCGAGGGACTGGACCGGGCCTTCGTCACCGGCGGCCTGGCCGGTCTGCGCAGCTCCGCCGACGATGTCTACCGGGCCGCGTACCCGCGGGTCGTCGGCAAGAACGAGGGCCACTACGCGCGGTTCCCGCAGGATGTCGACGCGGTGCGGCGGATCGCCGGGCACCTCGCCGGGACCCCGGCCCCCCTGCCCGACGGCGGGCTGCTCACCGTCGAGGCGTTCCAGGCCCTCGGGATGCTGCTCGGCACCGGCAGCGGCTCCGGGACCCTCCACTACCTGCTGGAGGAGGCCTGGGTGGAGGGCGTGGAGGGCCCCGAACTCTCCGACACCTTCCTCGCCGGCGCCCAGGCGCAGCTCTCCTTCGCCCAGGGCCCGCTCTACGCCGTCCTGCACGAGTCGATCTACGGCCAGCGCTCGGTGGATCCGGCCGGAACCGCCTGGGCGGCCGAGCGGGTGCGCGCGGAGTTCCCGGAGTTCGACGCCCGCGCCGCGCTGGAGTCGGGCGCGCCGGTGCTGTTCACCGGGGAGATGATCTACCCCTCGATGTTCGACACCGATCCGGCGCTGCGCCCGCTGAAGGAGACCGCGGAACTGCTCGCCGCCCGCACCGACTGGCCGGACCTGTACGACCCGGCCGTGCTCGCCGCCAACGAGGTGCCGGTGTTCGCGGCGGTGTACCACGACGACATGTACGTCGACACCGCCGACTCGCTGGAGACCGCGCGAGCCGTGCGGGGGGTGCGGACCTGGATCACCAACGAGTGGGAGCACGACGGCCTCCGGGTCAGCGGGGGCAAGGTACTGGACCGGCTGATCGCGATGGCGCGCGGCGAGGTGTAGCGCACCCGCGCCCCGGGCCGCCCGGCGGCTCCCCGGCCGGCCGTCGGGGAGCCCGGCCGGGCAGCCCCGGAGGTCACCGCGCACGGCGCTGCCCCCGCTCCGCCCCGCACGCGCCCCGGCGCCGGCGGACCCCGGGCAGGACGGCCGCCGCCCTGGGCGCCGGACCGGGGACCCTCGCCCGGCAGAGCCCGCCCCGCTCGACCTCGTCCGGCCCGGCCGGGTGGCCGGGGTGCTCCGTCCTGTCGGTGGGGTCGGTGCTGTCGCCGGTACCGGAGGCGGGCCCCGGCGGGTTGTCGGCGGGCGGCGAGCCCGCCACCGGGCGACCGCGCCGCCGTCGGCCCCGCCGGGCCTTCCCCCGTGCCGGAGGTCCCGCCGCCGCGCCACCGGACCCGGGCTCCGCCGCTCCTCCCCCGGCCGGGTCGGTGCCGGGACCGGGCGCACCACCGAGCCCCGGCCCGGCGGACAGGTCCGGGGCCGCCTCGCCCTCCGCCCGCTCCCGCTCGGTGCGGCGCCACCGCTCCTCCTCGATGCTCGCCAGCAGCACCTCGGGCGCGAACCCGCCGTTCATCGACTCGTAGAGCAGCTGCGCGAGCAGGTAACCGGGGGCACGGCGGAGCGTGTGGCCGAGCACCACCCGTGCGGTCGCGGCGTCCCCCGCGACCCACGACACCCAGGCCAGCAGGGTGAGCGGCGGGGCGGCGAGGCGCTCGTGGGGCGCGACGCAGCGGGTGGCCAGGAAGGTCCAGAGCCGCCGGGTGGACGCGAGCTCGGCCGGCCGGGCGTACTCGGCGGCGCGGTCCCGCAGGACCCGGTCCTGGAGCGCCAGCAGCAGCCGGGCCGCCCGGTCGTCGTCGAGCGAGACGGCCCCGGCCATGAACTCGGCGACGGCCGTGTCGATCAGCCGGGCGCCCTCCCGTCGGTCGACCGGCCGCCGTCCGCCCGGGGCGGCCCCAGGTCCGGCCCCGGCCCGGGCGAGGGCCGCCCGCACGGACTCCGCCCCGGGCGGCCCGATCGGGGCCAGCCCGGCCATGATCTCCTTGCGGCTGCCGCGCGGTGCCAGGCCGGCGACGGTCGCCGCGACCGCGACCGGACCGGGCCCGGGCTCGCGCCGGATCGGGTGTCCCCCCGGATCGCAGCAGCCCTCCCGGGTGCAGAGGTAGGACCACCAGCGGCCCGCCGAGACGCAGAGCGACTCCTTGACCCGCACGCCCCGGCTCTCGAAGGACTGCCGCAGGCGCTCGGCGAGCGGCCGCAGCCGCTCCGCCACCGGCGGGCCGTGCTCCCGCCCCGGCCCGCGCACGGCCGGATCCTGGCAGAGGTAGAGGAGCACCTGGACCGGCCGCTGCTCCTGCCGCTCGGAGAGCTGGACCATGAGCGCGGCCGTCTCCTCCGCGGCGGCCGGCCACTCGGCCGCGGACTCGGGGATGTCCAGCCGGATCACCCCGCCCTGGTGCAGGCCCGGCGGCTGCAGCCCGACGGCGACGATGCTGTCGTCCGGGAAGAAGCCGAGGAGGTAGGGCAGCGCCTCGGCCATGTCGGCCGGGCCCCGCATGGTGAGCGAACGGCCACCGGGACCGTCGCCGAAGGGAAGCGCGATGTGTTCGTTGGTCATGGCCCGAAGGCTGTCCCAATTTCCCGGGACCCTCGGAAAATTCTTCGGAATCTGTGGATAAACCCGGCCTGTGAATAACTCCTCCCTCGTTCGGCGTATGGTCGCCCCACTCTCCCGAGGGAAAAATGACGTCCGTTCAGCAGAAGAACGGATGAAATACCTCCGAACTTCGCCCGCTTCTCACCCATCGCCGTTCGCCCGCTGTCGGTCCCTCGGGGTTTCATGGACGCCATGGAGCAGCCGAAGACCCACACCACCGCCACCACCGCCGACCGGGCCGAGGTCCGGGCCCGGGCCGAGGCCGTCCTGCGCGAGCTGGCCGGCCCCGGCGCGACCCTGCGCGAGGACCAGTGGACGGCCATCGAGGCCCTGGTCGTCGACCACCGCCGGGCCCTGGTGGTGCAGCGCACCGGCTGGGGCAAGTCCGCCGTCTACTTCATCGCCACCTCCCTGCTGCGTGCCCGGGGCGCCGGCCCGACGGTGATCGTCTCGCCGCTGCTCGCCCTGATGCGCAACCAGGTGGACTCGGCCGCCAGGGCCGGCATCCACGCCCGCACCATCAACTCCGCCAACACCGACGAGTGGGACGCCGTCCAGGCCGAGGTCGCCGCCGGGGCCGTCGACGTCCTGCTGGTCAGCCCCGAGCGGCTGAACAACCCCGACTTCCGCGACCACGTGCTGCCCAAGCTCGCCGCCTCCACCGGCCTGCTGGTGGTCGACGAGGCCCACTGCATCTCCGACTGGGGCCACGACTTCCGCCCCGACTACCGCCGACTGCGCACCATGCTCGCCGAGCTCACCCCCGGGGTCCCGGTGCTGGCCACCACCGCCACGGCCAACGCCCGGGTCACCGCCGACGTCGCCGAGCAGCTCGGCACGGGCGCCGGCGACGAGCACGCCCTGGTGCTGCGCGGCCCGCTCGACCGCGAGAGCCTCACCCTCGGCGTGCTCACCCTGCCGGACCCGGCGCACCGGCTGGCCTGGCTCGCCGACCACCTCGACCGGCTGCCCGGCTCCGGCATCGTCTACACCCTCACGGTCGCCGCCGCCGACGAGGTGACGGCCTTCCTGCGCGAGCGCGGCTTCGCGGTGGCCGCCTACTCCGGCCGCACCGAGGACGCCGAGCGCCGCACCGCCGAGGCCGACCTGCTGGCCAACCGGGTCAAGGCGCTGGTCGCCACCTCCGCCCTCGGCATGGGCTTCGACAAGCCCGACCTCGGCTTCGTGGTCCACCTCGGCTCGCCCAGCTCCCCGATCGCCTACTACCAGCAGGTCGGCCGGGCCGGGCGCGGGGTCGACCGGGCAGAGGTGCTGCTGCTGCCCGGTCGCGAGGACGAGGCGATCTGGCGCTACTTCGCCTCGCTCGCCTTCCCGCCCGAGGAGCAGGTCCGCCGCACCATCGACGCGCTGGCCGAGGCCGGTCGGCCGCTCTCCACCGCCGCACTGGAGCCCCGGGTGGACCTCCGCCGCGCCCGGCTGGAGACCATGCTCAAGGTGCTCGACGTGGACGGCGCCGTCCGCCGGGTCAAGGGCGGCTGGACGGCCACCGGCCGGAGCTGGGAGTACGACAGCGCCCGCTACGCCAAGGTCGCCGCCTCCCGGGAGGCCGAGCAGCGCGCGATGCGCGAGTACGCGACCGGCAGCGGCTGCCGGATGGAGTTCCTGCGCCGCCAGCTGGACGACGAGGAGGCCGTGCCGTGCGGGCGGTGCGACAACTGCGCCGGGCCGCTGCACGGGCCCGAGGTCTCGGACCAGGCGCTGGAGGCGGCCCGGGCCGCGCTCGGCCGCCCCGGCGTGGGCTTCGAGCCGCGGCGGCTCTGGCCCACCGGCATGGACGCCCTGGGCGTCCCGCTCAAGGGCCGCATCCCGGCCGGGGAGCAGGCCGAGACGGGCCGCGCGCTCGGCCGCCTCTCGGACATCGGCTGGGGCAACCGGCTGCGGTCCCTGCTCGCCGACCAGGCCCCGGACGGGCCGGTCCCCGGCGAGGCGGTGGACGCGCTGGTCACCGTGCTGGCCGACTGGGCGCGCGGGCCGGGCGGCTGGGCCGGCCCGGCGGCGGCCGACGGCGCCCGGCTGGACCGGCCGGTCGGCGTGGTCACCATGGCCTCCTCGTCCAGGCCCCAGTTGGTCGGCAGCCTCGGCGCCAGGATCGCCGAGATCGGGCGGATGCCGCTGCTCGGGCGGATCGAGTACGCGACCGGGCAGCCGCCGCACGGCTCGCGCAGCAACAGCGCCCAGCGGCTGAACTCGGTGGCGGGCGCGCTCACCCTGCCGCCGGAGCTGGCCTCGGCGCTGGCGGCCGCCGGCGGACCGGTGCTGCTGGTGGACGACCTGGTCGACTCGGGGTGGACGGTCACCGTGGCTGCCCGGCTGCTGCGCCGGGCCGGGGCGAGCGCGGTCCTGCCGCTCGTCCTGGCGGTCCAGGGCTGACGGAGAGCATCGTCCACGCTCCGGCGCGGGTCGGACGCGGGCACCGGAACGGCCGGGGAGGAGGAACGGCGGGAGAGCGGGACCAGCAACGAGGACGGACCGGCCGCGGCGCCGGAACCGGCGGGATCCGCCGGGCGGATCAACGGAGACCGTCGCGGGAAAGGAGGAAGGGAGATGTCGGAGATGCTCCGGAGTGCGCTGCGACGCGGCCGGACCGCGGTCCGGAGGCGTCCTGGCCGGTTTCGCGCGACCGTGGAATATATCCGGCAGAACGTTGGCTTTCGGGCGGCGTTCATCATTTCATCATTGCCGCTCCACCCCTCCTACCCTGAGAATTGGACCGTACCCGGAGCCCGGTCCCATGGACCGTGCCTCCGGCGTACGCATGCACCCGCGCGCCCGTGGGTCGGGAAGGAGGATCGTGATCAGCGGCATCGACCGAGGTCAGTATCCCCTCGCCCGGAGCTCGTCGCCCAGACGGATGCTCGACCTGGAGGCCTGGGCGGACTCGGGGATCCCACTGCTCCGCGACCCCCGCGACTTCGTGCTGGAGCTGCACCAGCGGCACCTGCCGCAGCCGGGCACGGTTGTCGTCGCCGTCCTGGACCCCGAGCACCGGGTGACCGCCTCGGCCTCCTTCGCCCCCTGGCCGCACGATGCGGACGGCTGGCAGCACCGCAACGCGATCCTCGCCCACCTGCGCCAGGTCACCCCGCACGACCTGCGCCTGCCCAGCCCGGCCCGGACGGCCGTGCTGCTGCGCTGCCGCGAGGGCGCGGCCGGCTGGACGGAGCAGGACGGCGCGTGGATGTGGGCCCTGCGGGACGCCGCCGCCCTGCACGGGCTGCGCTGCGGAGCGTACGTGGCGCTGACCCCGGCCGGCTGGCAGATCCTCGGGGACGGACGGGGCGGCCGCAATCCGCACGCGGGTTCGTGGGCGGAAGGTCCGGTCCACACCGTGACCGAGCTGCCACCGCGCACGGCACTGGAGGGTTCGCACGGCCAGCGGCCCCTGCGGCCGGCACCCGAGCGGCTGCAGCACGGCGAACGGCCCCAGCGGTCCCGCCAGGGCGACCGCCCGTGGACGCCCGCCCGGGTCACGGCGATCGAACCGGCCCGGCGCACCGGCACCCGCTGACCGGACGGCCTCCCGTCCGCGGTCCGTGACGGCCGACGCCGGTCCGGCACGCGTCGGGTCCGGCGTGCGCCGCCGCCCCGCCGGTCGAGCGGCCCGCGCCCCTGCCTC